>NZ_HF991123.1:0-2139 GCF_000432295.1 Bacteroides sp. CAG:189 | reverse complement strand
CTTAGCAGCCTGCAAATCATCATCCAATTTATCTAAAGCTGCAAGAACACATGCACAAGCACCCGGTCCAGAAACAATCAAACACGAACATGCCAATACTGCTGCACTGCATTTAGCTTCAGCATAGTTACGAGCAGAATTATATTGTTCATAACATGTGGCATACAATACCTCTGATCGAGTCTTTACTTTTACAATATTAGAAGCTTCAAAGTAATCATTAAAAAGTTGTATCTTTTCCATCTGATTTAATCGTTCATATTGCGTATTAGCCAATAAACTATTCATCTTCGCTCCTAATCTCTGTAAATCGTTAAGCATATCAGCTTTATTTATAATATCCAACAAATAATCATCATCATTCACATTAGACATTAATTCATTATAATCACTTTCACTTAATGTTTCCTTATACATAAGAAATTTAGCCATAACTGATTCATTCTCTTTAATAAAAGCTAAAAACTCATTTGAATTTTCAATAGATATCATAAGCGGATTTTTATTCACAACAACATCCTCCATTGAACTATTTATAATGTCACATTCATCAGAGGAACAACTGTAAATCACCCCAAAAATAGCTGCAGAAAAGATCATAGCACTACAAAGAGAGGCCATTGCTTTAAATTTTAATTTCATATTATTACTTTTTTAATTATATAAATAATCCTAACCAGCCAAACATTTCAAATTTGGTATATTCCTATATTTTTTCACAAAAACAAATCAAGTAACATTGGTCTTTATCCTCCTACCCAAAACAATTTTATATTTCATCATTAAGTGTACACAATATAAGTCGTATACTTTTTTAGTTACAAACATAGAGGAACTACCAATAATTCACAACAAACAATTATAGACAAACACCATAGACAAGCATTTGTCTATGAAATCTTAGACAAGTATTCAGTATTTTTCATTTCTAAGCATTCCCGTTATAGCCTCATTAATAGACTTCACTTCCTTCAATCCCATTTTCTTGGCAATACGATAACGGTGAGTAGCCAAAGAGGCCAATTGGATATGATAATAGGATGCAATCTGTTTATTACTCACTTCTAAACAAATCAGTATTATTAAATGAATATCTTCATTAGACAACGGATAATTATTACGTAACTTCTGAATAAAGCCATCGTATGTATTATCAAAATATGCCTCCAAACAGTGCCAATCTTTATCATCTGAAGGCATATTGAGTAATACTTGCTTCTTCTCAAGAGAAGTTGAGATCGTATTTACTTTTTGTGGACAACTCTGTTCTATACAAAAATTCTTTCCAGCCCTTTTGCTACTTTTCTTTTGTTTTTTAGGATAAATAAGATAACCAACAAACAAGATAAGTAATATTACTATCCAATATCCAATGTGAATATATAAAGTATTAGACATAGCATTATATTTTTAAGGTTAAGTAATTTTCCATTTCACTCTTTATTCGCTCAATAATAACTGATGGTATTTTCACTGGTTTAGAAATAATAATCGTAGCAAGTTCTCTTGCTTCTGTTTGCCGTCCTTGTCTATCCAACAACCAAACCAATCGATACAATGGCATAAATCGATTAGGACACATATCAGAAGCCAATCTAAAATATTCCTCCGCTTCTACCATTCGATTTATTTCCCAACAATTCTGCGCAATCAACATTTCCAAATCATAATCACTCCATAAATGACGGCATTTCATCGCAATATCAAGACTTTCCTTGTAAAACCGGACTACATTAAGCTCAGCTGCATAATTGTATAAAAAATAGCGATCATTCCCCAGCACACGCTCTGCCGCATCATACAAAGGTTGTGCCTTTTCGAAAAGCCCACACGAAGACAGGGACAATGCATGTTTCCATTTCATCTCTGCCTTTACCCGAATAACCATCGTGTTCGTTATGCACAAACTCCCCATAACACATAATATCACCAACCACTTTCCAACAACAGAAAATATCTTCCAATGAATATGCCACGTATTCCCAGCCAATATAACCAAATCCAATAAAACAACAGCCCAAGTAAATGGATATAGAAATGGGTAAGAAAATAAAGAGAAAACGGTTATTGAACAAAGACTTAATGCAGCTAAGTCCTTATAGCAACTGTTACATTTTTGATAGCAAAGTATTAAAAATA
>NZ_HF991122.1:0-884 GCF_000432295.1 Bacteroides sp. CAG:189 | reverse complement strand
TGCTTGAATTTTCATATCCTATCACTCTTTGTTATGCTAACAGTTACAAAGTTACAAAAGTTTTTCGTTTCGGAGTTATGAATTTGCAGAATAATACGGGGGCTCTTCACGGGTTTCTCCTGTGGAACGATTCGGCAAGAAGCTTTTAATCGACATTGCTCTACCGGTCTCTACCGATGCCGACATTTCCCGACAATGCCGGGTGGCGGGTGTGGTATCTTTGTAGGGTAATCAGATTACAATTAATGTTTAACACTAAAAAAAGAAAAAGTAGTATGAGTAAAAGTGTGACGTATTCGGTAGTGCCGCGTAAGAACCTTTTGAAGAAGGATGAACCGGCGAAGTATTATGCCCAGGCTCAGGCCAGTGGCGATGTAGAGGTGAAAGAGATGGCAAAGCGCATCGAGAAGGCATGCACAGTGACACGTGCCGATGTGATGGCGGTATTGATTGCATTGGAAGATACCATTGTAGAGGGGCTCGAGAGAGGGGAGATCGTTCGTTTGGGAGAGATCGGCTCATTTCAGATCGGACTGCGTGGCAAAGGTGCCGTGTCGGAAGAGGAATATAGTGCATCGCTCATCCGGAAAGCGAAAGTGAATTTTCGTCCCGGAGTGGCTTTGACCGAAGTCTTGTCCGGGCTGAGTTTTGCCAAAGTGGGCAAATTGCCGTTGAAAAAGAAAGAAGAAGGCGGCAGCGGTGGCGATGGGGAAGGAGAGGATCCGGCAGCATAAATAATTATTCAATGTGCTAATATGTCAATGTACCAATAAGGGAATGCGACTGGTGTGCTGATAAGGGGATATTCTGTTGTATGGTGCTATCGGTTGGCACGTCGCTTAATCGGTAAATTATTAAAAACCTTAATTCCGCAACACTTTGAT
>NZ_HF991121.1:230459-240340 GCF_000432295.1 Bacteroides sp. CAG:189 | reverse complement strand
AAAACTTCCACCGTACCAGAAGAGGGATCTATGTATTTCAAACTGTATTTTCCATCATCAACAAAGACAGAAATCTCTCCTGGAGATTGAGAATAAACGATAGCACCCGTATCAGATTTTACCAGTTTTTTATAAGTATCCGTATCAGTTTTTTCCACTTTCATCTTAGCAACATCGGATAAAAAGGTCTCATCATGTACAAAAATTGACGGACATGACCCTCCGGCCATCAACACAGCCCAAGCCATAGCCGGATAATTCTGAGCATAATAAGTAACAGCTTTATCAGGATATTTGGTACGGTATTCCTCTACTGCTTTATAAGCTTCGGAAAAAGTTATTTTTCCTGCTTTCATCTTACGCATATGCTGACGGGGAGCCATGTTTTTGCCACCGCCCGGAGCATAAATACCATCAGTTTTATAATGCCAGTAACGTATATCGATAATATCGACTACAGAGGCTCGTTTTGCATCAGTTAATATAGCATCCTGCACGTCTTTAGTAGTACTTAATGCAACTAAGGCATGCTTTCCCGTTTCCTTTTCCCATGCTGCTATTTCATCCAACCAAAACTGAACAAAATGAAGAGGTCCGGTAAACTCCGCACTAATCAATTGTACCACATTGCTGCAATCTGCAAAATTATCCAAGCATTTACGTATATACTGCCGATGCAATTCCCTTCTCACCGGATGATTTATATCATAAAACATCTCTGCCATAAAAATACGTTTGTCACCGGCAAAAGGTACGGGTTCCGGAAAATCAGTACGGTTAATATTGTTCGCAGTGCGCCATGGACAATCCACCCAATGTGCACCTGCCTCTAAAATATTGTGTTGGAAATAGTTTTCATGAAACAACAGCAGGCCTTCTTGTTCCGCTTTACCTGCAAACTCTTTCAAGCGCGCCCAATACCAAGCATTAGGTTGAGTTAAATCGTACTTACTCAATCCTTCCCAAGCTGTTCCCTGTCCACTGCGTTTGAACGGTTGCTCATAAAAGGGTCCCCAAACATCGCCGTTCAAGCGTCGAACACGTTCATGGTCGTCCCGACGCCGGTCATACCACAAACCATAATTATGATCAATCACCAGATAATTATTCACTTTCATATAGTTGATGACCGAATCAATACGATCAGTCACCCCTAAACCTTCACGTCCGGGAACAAAGCGAGTTATGTGTGGAAGAGATTTTGCTAAATAGCTGGTTCTGAGTTTTCCACTCCACCAAGGAACATCCAGTTTTTTGCCCACAAGTAATTCCCCCCCCATAACTAAACGGCCGTCAATAATCGATACCCGCTTTAATTCACGATTCAAGATATTATTTTTCTCCTCCGGATCAGTTATTTTTAATTCATCTATATTTTTTACCTGTACCACAGATATTAACTGTTCATCTACAGAAGCTTGTTCGATCCAATGCCTTAATGTCAATTTAGGAATGAAAGCCTTTTGTGCCAACTCCATAGCCAATTCTACAGTCGGGCTACTGGTCGCCTCCAATTCTTTAGGAAGGATTCTGGCACGAAGGGAACAATCTTTATTTAAACGTTCGTTTAACTGTGCATAAAAAAGGCTTCGGGGTTCTATATGATTGTTTGATTCAGCCCATTCACCGTCACCGGAAAATTGTGCCCAGCACCCATATGCTCTGTTTTTTGCATCTTCAGCAGGAGAAAAACATTCTATCCCGGCAGCTGTACATTGCCAGAACGTACTATTGGCCGTATTCCAACCGGCACCATTTTTATCCTGTCCCAGATTTTTGTACGACAAGTTATGACCGTCAATATTCACTATATCGAATAACAGTCCACATGCCCACGAATCGATAGAACCGCTAAAACCGAAAGACTCATAAGACTCGCATTGCACAAAGGCATTAGGTCCGGCTGCACAATATCCTGCCGAGAAATCATGTATTCCATGCTCAGAATAGCAACGCTGAAATAAGTTCAACTGACCCATTGTTAAAAATGTACATCTACGCATACCTCCTATTTCCGATACAGGTTGAGTAGAAATACAATCTTCCACCGTTATTTTAGACGAAGTAGGTTGCAAGATAACTGCACTACCGGAAAAATGTCTGAAAAAGAGCTTTCTAATCCAACAGTTTTCTGCATTTTCTACAGAAATACCTGTCCAACAATGATCTTCATCCTTCGGATATCTTTTATCATAATCTGAAATTAAGGTCATATTCTCAACTCCAACGTTCTCTATACGGCCTTTCCAAGTATAAGAAACCAACTTTGAATGAGCATATCGACTATCTAATGCCATACTAAGTGGAGAATCTATTTCTATTTTTCCATCAATCACTCCAGTAACCGTTCTATCCCACCAGATGTCGATATCACCCGGTTTCCAACCGAGTGCACTGATCCCACCACCATACTCGGTACAAGCTACCGAAGCGATCCACTCTTTGGTAGAAGGGCGTACAATCAGTACTCTGTCATCTTTTTTCAAAAGAGAACACCCGGAATTTACTTCCAACCATCGGTTATTCACTGGTACATAAGCGGACGAAATGTCAATTGTATCTACAAATGTCCGGTCATCGATCCCTTCTATATAAAGTAATGCTCCTCTATCTACCCCTTTTTTCAGTAAAACGGTTTCACGGGAATCCATTCCACGCAAAACGACTCCAGAAGTATGTAAATACAAATCATTCTCTAAAACAAACGTTCCCTTATCCAGTAATACAGCTCCTCTAAAACCTTCGACATCCGGCTTCAATGAAGATGCATAATCAATGGCCTTTTGGATTCGCAAAGAATTATCTCCCTCTTTCCAAGGAACAAAAACAACATTTTTCACTACAGGAATGTCTTGCCCGGAACTTTTATATCCGCAATAAGAGTAATCCAAAACTCTGTTCCCTCGCTCATCTATCAAATAATTAACTTTTCCATCTTTGATTTGCAAAGATGGATGTTGCGCAACTAACGATCCAAAGCAAATAAAGCCCAGCATCGTCAGGAATATTCTCTTGAAATTCTTCATTGGTTATAATTTGGTTTATACCCAAAAGACGATTAACAAAAGGGTTTGTACTTAACCGGTTGCACTTTTACGCACTTCATTTATATATTCACGAGGAGTCTGGTTGTATTTCTTACGGAAACATTTACTGTAATAACCCGAGTCCTTAAATCCTACCGCAAATGCGATCTCCGAAATGCTCATATTCGTATTCTTTATCAATTCAACCGATTTATTCAGACGAATCTCCTTTACCAAATCTACAGGTGCCAGTCCGATCAAACTTTTCAATTTCTTAAAGAATGCAGAACGACTTAAACCGATGGTTGTAGCAATCGCATCAATATTAAAATCACTATTATCCAGATTCTCTTCAATTATCTGATGAATCTTCTCTAAAAATTGCACATCCTTCTTTACCAGATATTGTTCATACCCACTTTCTTCCGCCTCAGTTGCGGTGTCATTCATCTGTTTCCAAAGACGTTCTTGAAACATTTGGCGATCATTCAGCAACTGTTCAATACGAGCAATCAAATACTCTTTGCTAAACGGTTTCGTTATATAAGCATTTGCCCCCAAGCTGATTGCTTTGGTTTTAGCTTCATCAGAACTTTTGGCAGTCAACATAATAACTGGGATATGACTAATCTGAAAATCCTTTCGTATACATGTCAACATTTCCATTCCGTCCATTTCCGGCATCATCTGATCAGTCACTACAATATCAGGGTGATATAAATGTACTTTTTTAAGTCCTTCTACTCCATTATGAGCTAAATAGACATTGTATTTATCTTCCAGTTGTAGTTTTATCAGATTTCCCAAATCCTTATTATCTTCCACCAATAATAAGCTGGGCAAAGAATTATCAACCGGTTCTTTCTCTATATTTTCTTCACTAATTGATGGAATATCAGCCCCTTCTACCTCGTCTCCACTATCGGTTCCTCCCAAATAAAAATCAACTTCCAGCTCTTTATAATGTTTCTTCCCTAACAAAAGCTGGATGATAAATGCCGCTCCGGAAGGTTGAAGGTTTTCTGCTTTAATTGTTCCATGATGTAGAGCTATTATTTCTTTTGATAGAGCTAAACCAATACCTGTACCTTGATAATAAGAGGTATGGGCATTTCCTCCTTGTGAGAAACGCTCGAATATCTCGGTCAACTTATTCTGTGGAATACCAATACCGGTATCTTCTACACGGATAAAACAAGAATGCTCACCCTCAGATACACCTGCTGAAATGAATATACTTCCACCAGACGGTGTAAACTTAAAAGCATTGGATATCACATTCCTTAAAACAATTTCCAATTTCTCTTTATCGCCCCATACCAAAATAGGTTCATCGGAAACAGAAAAAGAATAAGCGATCTCATTTTCCTCCGACAAGATCCGAAACTCTTTTTGAAAAGACTCCAGCATCTCATTCAGATTGATTTGAGAAACATGCAAACGCATTTTTCCATTCTGTATCTTTCTAAAGTCCAATATCTGATTTACCAAATTCAGCATTCGATTCGTATTCTTCTCCATTAGATCCACATATTGTATCCCCTTCGGAGTCAGATTTTCTTTCTCCTTCAATTCCTGAATAGGCCCTTTGATAAGAGTTAACGGTGTCCGAAGTTCATGCGAAATATTCGTAAAGAATTTTATCTTTAATTCCGATAATTTCTGTTCAATATAAACGTCATTCTTCATTCGAATCATCAAATAGGAAACCCGTATCACCACGATAAGAAGTGTAATACCTAAAACTGCGTAAATGCAATAAGCCCACCAACTTAACCACCAGGGAGGCAATATGCGTATAGCCAAAGTTGTCTCGTAGATTTGTTCCGGATTAGCTTCATCAACCGTTCTCACACGAAATACATATTTTCCCGGACGTACATTAGTATAGGAAGCGATCCGATTCCTACCATTATAGTGCCACTCCTTTTCATAACCTTCGAGCATGTACTTATAAGATATACGATTCTGATTAATGAAATTGAGAGCAGCAAATTCGATCGTAAACATAGATTGATCATAATTTAAGGTAATAGAATCAGCATATTTGACCGACTTCATCAAAGGGTTGTTTTTGAGATCCCTGATATCCTCATTAGAAACCTTAAAGTCTACTATATAAGTCCGGTTATTACAACTAAAAGTTTCCATTTTATTGGGCGAAAAGATCAAAATACCCTCTTTACATCCCACCCAAAGTTCACCGTTTTCAATTTTCAAAGCACTTCCTTCCTCCATTTGTACACTCAAAAAACCATCATATTTATCAAAGTTTCTAAAGTGTTCTGTCTGACGGTCAAAGCGCGAAAGTCCACTTTCAGTCGCAAACCACAAATTTTGGTCATTGTCTTCTACAATAGACATCACCACGTCATTGTTTAATCCATCCCGAATACCATAAGATTTAAATATAGGAGAGTGTGTTTCTTTATCATATTTCACCAACCGATTTACACCTCCACCAAATACACCCACCCAAATTTGATCGGTAGCATCTTTAAATAGAACATAAATATCATTATCAGCTACATTTGAACTGGCACTGTCCTTCCTATAAGTTTCAAATTCAATTTGTTCGGGATTGTCAAAATTTGAATCGAATGACATTAAGCCATCCATTGTACCTACCCATATGCGTCCCTCATTATCTTCAAGCATATTGCGGACTTCCATATACAAACCATAAGGAGGATACTTTCTCAATCCATTATGTTTATGGATAAATGTCACCCCATCCGCCTCTTCGCGAAGAAGATTCAATCCACCTCCTAACAATCCCACCCATATTCGCCCTTTACTATCCTGAAATGTGCAATACACATCGTTACTACTAATAGAAGACGGATTATTCGTATCACTTTTATAAGATATAAACCGTACTCCGTGAGGAGAATTTATATCAAATTCTGCTTTTATCAACCCGTTACCTTTCGTAGACAACCATAAATTGCCCTTATTATCTTCCATTATATGGTACACGTTTCCTAAAGAAAAAACTTGTTTGAGATGTCCATTACTATCAAGACGATACAGTTCTTGCCAACGGGTACCGACCCATATATCACCGTTACTGGCCTGAAATAGAGCTCTAATCCCCATCAGATCATCAGAAATTGCACGAGATGCTGAAAAAGTACGCAGGTCGAGTAAACGAAACTGTTTTTTCGGAAAATTCATTCGGTATACCCCCAATGTAGTAGAAGCGAGCCAAAGTACCCCATCCTCATCCAATAACTGATTTAAAAACAATTGATTTGGAAAATCATTCGAAAAAGGTTTCATCTGATTCAAACGATGCATTTCGAAAGAATCTCTATCAAAAACCAAAATTTCACCGGAAGGAGTCAAAAAGAAAACACCCTGTTCACCAGCATCCTGTACATTAAAATCGCAAATATTTCCTTCACGGGGAAACGAATAGTTCCGCTTGGACTTATTTAACGGATCATAATAAATCAAAGATTTTTCTCCTATGACAAACCAAACCTTATCATACCTATCGACAAAAGAATGAGTAATTCCCCCTTTCTCTATTCCCAAAGAAAGTTTATTTAATGATTTGTATCCAAGATTGTATTCATAAATTCCTTGTCCGTCAGTGCTTAGATAAACATTCCCTGCTTTTGTGACCAATATGTTTCGTATAGGAGAAGTTATACCAGGTAAAACATACTTATTAACCATCCCCGTCTGAGGATTGATGCAATATATTTCTCCATATTTATTACCTAACCACAACAAATGATCAGCATTGAAAGCACATGTAAAAGCATCTTTATCGGCAGTTAATATCTTTTTAGTGATAAAATCGGCAGGCTTCTCTTTCAATTCCTTTCCTTTATCATAAAATAAAATCTTATAATCCATCCCGATCCAGCTCAGATGCTGTTGGGTTTCACAAAAAAGATCATGCTTCAATCGCATATCATAAACATTGACATCCTGCCGTGAATCATGTAACAATTGAATCCCTATTTTACCATGAATATCGGTACAAGCAAGTAACAAACTTTTATCTTTCGTCAACAATAAGATTCTGCCATCTTCTGTTTTTTGAACTTTAATTACTTGGATGTTTTCCAAATAGTCTTTCATATCATCATACACGGCATGAAATGTTTCTCTCACCTTATCAAACACATACAACTTACGATCTACTGTCTTTATCCATAAATAACCGTTCTTATCTTCAACAATCCGTTGTATCTTTTTAGGAGGAATATCCGAATTTGACTCACCTTTATTGTTGTATGTTTTCACCTTCACCCCGTCAAAGCTGCAAAGGCCATACCAAGTACCGAACCAGATAAAACCATCTTTTCCTTTTACTGTACAATTCACAATATTATTCGGTAACCCCTGGTCCACTGTATAATGTTCTACTATCGCGTTAGGAACAGACCATACAGAGACGCAAATATTCAACCATATGAAGGTAAATAACAATATTTTTTTCATTCTTTGCATAGATTAACGAGGAAAATGGAATTCAAAGATAAAAATCTTTTTTTATTAAATCAATCCATATTTCCACATCATTTTTCAGAATTAACACCAAATTCGGTCTGTTGTTTCTCTACTTCCATTAGTAAATGCCGTTTTTCTTCTTCCGTCAAAACTGTTTTCCGGGTATTATTCACAGGATTCACGTTACTCTTAGGAACCATACGTTGCTCTATATAACACGAAGGAAGTTCCGGATCTACACTCTCAAATTCTATTTCAGCAGGAGTTGGTGCATGTGTTCCTTCAAACTGTACATGTGCTTTGATTCGAATCTTACCTGCTTTACTTGTTGAGCGTACCAACACAGGAGCTGTTCCGAATTCAACAGTTCGCGGGTTGGCATTTATAGACCTATCTCCTATGATTTCTCCTTCACCTTCTATCGTAAACACGATATTTTCTTTTGCCAAACGCCTCACATTTCCGTTATCATCCGTTACTTCGGCAATAACGACTACAAAATCAGACCCATCGGCCACTAAAGGTACCCCTTGAGAATCAATTCTTAAACGAAGTTTGGTTGAACGCCGGGAAGGCATTTTCTTTTGCGCACAAACTACTTTCCCGTTTATAATGCCTTCGGCCAATATATTTACTTTCTGCCACTTCTTTTGCACATAACTATAATCCCGTGCTTCCCAAAAGTTCCACACATTCTTAAACACAACCGGAGCATTCGGCATATGCCCTTTTGCATGAATTACCGGCAGAGTCCAACTTTTAGTTCCATCATAAACAGAAAGACGAACAGAATCGCAGTTGCTAAATACTACCACATCGGCATCTGAAAACTGCGACATTTCATGTGCTATATATACTACCGGACCACACTCCGCCAAAGGATGATTTAAATCGGGAGCCGTTTGACTACGATACATATGATAAGCATATTTAGGCTGACGGAAAGCATCGAATATACCTCCCCAATAAGGATCAGGGTGATAACCGCGTTGATGATCGAAAGGATGCCACTGTGCTCCACCTATAAACTTTCCGGTGGTACGATACATCTCGTCATAACTCTTGGCCAACGAGAGTGCCTGCACCAACAAGGGGCGTTCTCCCCAACTACGGCTGGCACGATTGTTGTTATTATGGGCATACCAGTCGTCTACATTCTCTCCGTATTCACGAGTAAATATGCATTGCTCAGGAGAATCCGTTTTCTCATCATCGCCAGGCCATCCATATACCACGTCATAATTTTCCTCTACACCGGCGGAATGTACATCTGCTGCAGCTACCGGACGTCCCGGATAAGGATATTCCTCTTTGGTTATTCGTAAAGCTTCCAACGCAAAATCCAACGGATAACGAGTCTCATTCAGAATAGGCTCCCACATTAATACACAAGCATGATTCCGGTCACGCCGGATCATCTGCCGGGTATTCTCATGTACCAAACGGGCAAACTCCGGTTCCTTATTCCAATATTGCCAACCCGGTGTCGCAACGATAACAAACATTCCCAATTCATCGCATGCATCCATAAATGAAGGGTCTTGCGGATAATGTGCGACACGGATAATCCGGCAACCGGCATCACGCAATTTTTTGGCATCCCGCCATTGACCGGAGTTCGGCAGAGCATTTCCGACATAAGCAAAATCCTGATGCCTATTGGCACCGATCAATTGCCCGAAAGGTTTTCCATTCAGCCAAAAACCTTCTTTCCCTTTAAATTCCGCTTTCCGAATACCGGCACGGGTAATTCCACCGTCCAACGTATTTTTGCCCTCCTTCACTCTCGATTCCACGCGATACAGATAAGGAGAATCGGGTGACCATAAATGCGGCTGACGGACCTCTATCTTTTGGTTGACAGTCTTCGACTGCCCGGCATCAAGATGTACCATAGCAACTACACGCTTTATCAATGTACCCGTTGCATCGACCAACGATGATTCTACCTCCACTTTTCTCTGCCGTTTACCGTTGTTTCGAACTTCGGTATCAATAAGAATATCAGCCTTTTTCTCACTAATGCGACCATAGTGAATAAACACTCCACCACCAGCCACTTTTCCGGCGTCCACTGCATCAGTTATAGATACATCAGATTTAGCAATCATCCACACATCCCGATAAATACCTCCATGATATGAAAAATCCAACGTATACTGACGTTTGCCCGGCGGGTAACTTTTATCATCGCTATTATCCGCCATCACTGCTATTAAGCAAGAATCGCCTGCCTGTATCCCATTCGCAGTCAAATCGATATTGAAAGGAAGATAACCTCCCAGATGTTCTTTTACCAAATGGCCGTTTAAATAGACTTTTTGTTTACCCATCACCGCTTCAAAATGGATAAAAACCTGTTTCCCACGAGTAGCAGCAGGAATTACA
>NZ_HF991121.1:147647-230433 GCF_000432295.1 Bacteroides sp. CAG:189 | reverse complement strand
AGGAATTACAAACCATTTCCGATACCAAACAGGACCTTGATAATTGCGACAACCGCTGGCTTCGGCAGGCATTAGCTCTACTGAGTGTGGAGTAGCAACCACTTCCCAATCCGAATCATCCAATTCTACCGTTTCCGCTCTTTCCATATCTCCTTTATAATAACGCCATCCGGGATTAAAATTATAAATATCTCTTCCGCTGCCGGACAATGGGATAAAGCCAGCTACGGAAACTTGGGGACGATAAACAGTATTCCCCCAGAAACAAGAAGGAATAAGTAATAAAAAAATAGATAGTAAGAAATTCTTTATCATGGCGTTTTAAATTTTATGGGTCATCTAATAATCGTTAAACTTATGGATCATCCAATTGTTAATCTTAGGAACTATTTAATTGTTAATCTTATATAGATCATCTAACCTAACCCTGACTGTTAAACTTATAAATCGTCTAATTATCGACCTTATGGGATGTAAATTCCGGTAATTCAATATCTTTCCGCCGTTCTTCGGGAATTACTGTCAAACCCACTAATTCCCCATCTTTCAGTTCGGCCTCCACGGTTGTATTTCCGGGAGCATGCAGTTTGAAATGTACATTCCATTCTATAGGCCAAGCAGGAAAAAGATGTATTTTCTCTCCAACCACCTGCAACAGCATTTCCTGTAAGCCGATCATTCCACTTCCTCCCCAGTTATGATCGGGAGCCCAGTCGTATCCGGGGCCCCAGAAAGCGGGAAAGCGAAAAGGACCATCGGCCAGTTTAAGAGCGGATAAACGGACGGCCTCATCGGTTAAACCTAAACAAGCTGCCCAAATATTGTCTTGCTTCCACCCTACATGAGAACGGAAACGAAGTGCATCCGGATCATAGAGATATGTATTACGGGCAATCTCCAAATCCTTCCGTGCCACTCCGTAAATACGCCAAGGAAATACCGGATAGAGTTGGGGAGTTTCCACATTATTGATACGTTCCCAAGTTTTGGCGGGCGAAATCATCTGCTTTCCCTCCAAGGTACGAAAAGGCAATGGAGGAATGATGGAGAGCATTTCAGGCTTCTTACCATACGCCTCAAGTACGGTACGAAGAGCGGCAATCGTGCTTGAGGCGTTGTTTGTCATTTTATAAGTCTCACAGGCCGAACCGGGAAAAAGAATCAAATGTCCCTCTCCATCCAATGCTTTGGCCCCTCTACGAGTGGCCAGATAACGATAATGTTCTTCGAAGAAAGTAAGAGTACTCTCTATCAATGGCAGATAAGCTGTTATATCAACTTTCCGGTAATTCCTTGTTTCCAGAATCATTTGACAGAATTCGAGTACTGTATCCCATTCGTATTCCAGCCAAGCATTATACTCTACCCCCTTATCAAAATAATCAGGACGTTTTGTTCCATACTCCGCCGGATTAGGCAAACCGTAGTTCTCGATCTGTTCGGCAAAACAGGCACCTGCATGTTGCCAATAGATCAAACTCCGAAGTTCTGCATTACGGAGCATCCGGTTATAAAAGTCAAATTGAGAGGTCATCATATCCAGATCTCCGCTCTTTAACATCGGCCAATAAACCAGACGCTGGTTCTGTGCTGTCATCGTTCCGCCTCCCCATTTACGGAAATCGGGAGTAAAAGCCAGAGTGGAATCTACCAGACAAGGGTCGAATGTAAATAACCCGCCATTGAATTTGGTAGGATAATCACCATAGGCATTGCATCCTAACATGTAACGGAAAAGGGTATAGTTACGCGCCCATACGCTTGCCTGTACTTCATCTGAACGGATAAAGCTACGCTGCCAGAACTCCTGCCACCAAAGACGTGTCCGCTTCTTATCCTTCGTAATGTCTACGGCAGCAAGCGTCCGCTTTGCATTTTGCAACCATTTTTCCAAATCAGTAGTTTGCTCCGTATGCAAAGCAATGTGTACCTTTTGATGTTTCATCGGCTTTATTGTCCGAAAAAGCCAGGCACGATAATCCGTCCCGGCATACACCCCATCGATAGTTCCGGCATAAGTATAGCCTTCGGCTCGGAGGACACCACCGGAAACAAGATTACTCAAAGGGTTCATCAGCAAAGTCTTCACGCCATCCAAACCTTGCTGCGAAACGGCATAGTCAAAGACGGTCTTCGATGGATTCTGATGAAAAAAGACAAGGTGATTACTGGTTACAGAGATGGAATCGGCTGTCGTTACCTGACCTTTCGGAGTGGTCCATTTATAGGAGTTCTGTTGCCCTTCTCCTTTACGGATCACCCGGTCCCGATGACGCCAATTCTCATAATACAGTTCAGCTTGGCAGGCTATGCTACTATTTATTTCCAGATGAATTACCGGATGATATACATCTGCCCAGAGTTGTATCACAGTCTTGCCGGCGGCGATCTCTACATAACCGTCTTCCAGTTTGAGCTCTTGCCGGAAATTTTCTACGTTTAAGAAAGGATTGGGTGATAAGCGCAGGCGGATACGCCCTTGTTTCAACAAGCAATTATGCTCGTCGAAAGTACCACTCCGACTGATATAAAACAAGACATCTCCATCCTCTACCCACACATTCATACCAATGTCCCCACCTCCACAAGGCATGGAAGCAGATGAGTCGGTACTGGGTGTTCTCCAAATGAGACCGGCATGCCCACTCACCTGAACGGACATGCCAATCATCCAACCAAACACAATCAAAAAAAATCTCTTCATAGGTTACCAGTTATCCGACCGAAAAGAAGATAAAGGTAATCCTCCGCAAAACAGATCTCCTTCTACATAATTATCAAAGGCATAACGTACAGCCACAGGATGAGGAACCTTCTCACTTCTCACATACATTTTACTGCGGACGATCCATGCTTTTGCCGGATGGAAAATCCGGTCTTCACCGGCTACGGAAAACAGTTTCGATTCGAAGCACTCCTTTCCGGATATCCACATATCCGCCCGTTCAAAACTAACAATCACCGTATCTCCCTGTATCTCCATTGATTTATAATAAGGGCTTTCGCCATTGACACCTTCGATGCCGTAGGTCTTAGTTAATGCTAATAAGCCCAAACGTTCGCCGGCCAGCCTTTTTTTGGCAGGATGAATACCTTTCTCCATGCCAGCATCAAGCAAAACGGCCATACCGGTGTGAGGAACGCGATGCTCTACCTGCGACTGCGCTTCGCGAATGAGTGCCGACTGTACCGGTTCCTGTCCGGGTGCGGTGATCAAGGCATAATCGTAAGGAGCAATCTGGCAATAATAAAAAGGAAAATCTCCCTGTTGCCACGCAGCACGCCAGCCATTGATCAGAGTGGTAAACATATCGGCATAGGAATGGGGACGATTCGTATTGTCTTCTCCCTGATACCAAATGACACCACGCATAGTGATACCGATGAGCGGATGCAACATACCATTGTAAAGGGTGGTAGGTGTACGGTTTGGAGAGGTAATATCGGCATCAGTACGGGGAATCCTAACTTCGGGGAAGGCACGCAACATCTCCTCCGTCATCCATGCTTCGGCAGCCGATCCTCCCCACGCAGTAACGATAAGCCCCACAGGGACATCCAAAAGTTCATTCAACAGCCGCCCGAAATAATAGGCAGTCGCGCTAAATTCACGCACAGTAGTAGGCATAGCTTCGTTCCACGTACCGGTAACATCATACTGCGGAAGCAGGGTAGAGTGCCGTTTCACTGTAAATAATCTCAAAGAAGGGTTGGTACTACGCAAAATATCCATATCAGCCCCTTCGATAGGTTGATTTTTATATCCCTTCATCGGCATTTCCATATTGCTCTGTCCGCTACATATCCATAGTTCTCCTATCAAAATATTATTCAGCACGGTTAATTCTCCATCAGAGAATGTCAAAGAATAAGGTCCACCTGCCGGCGGGGTAGTCACTGACATATTCCACTTTCCCTGAGTATCAGCAGTGGCACGGTATGTCTTTCCGTCCCAACCGGTAGTCAATGTAACAGTTTTTCTTGGGGTAGCTGTTCCCCAGAGATTGGCGGTGGCTTGTTGTTGCATGACCATACCATCGGAGAAAAAAGCCGGTAATTGCACTTTTGCTTGTGTAAAGGCTCCGCAAAGGCCCATAAGGGCAAGACTAATTGTTGTTATTCTTCTTTTCATGTCTAAAAGCCTCTCCCCGACCCTCTCCGGAGGAGAGGGAGAAGAGAGATACTATGTTTATTAATCAATTACAAAATAAACTTTGGGCTGGGGAGAGGCCGGTTAGGGAGAGACTGAAAGCCTCATTTCCAAAGGTCCGAATAAGCCGGCCGGTACAAGTTCTGTTCCGTCCAGACGATACCGTGCATTGGTCCATATACCGTTAAAAGGGGGTTCTCCACGATCCATACCTCTAATGGCATTGGCCCAAGTGTTGATGATTTCTATCTCCAGCGTATTTTTGCCTTTCCGCAAAGCGGCAGTCACCTCTACCTGATAAGGAGCAGTCCATGCAGTACCACATTCCACTCCATTGACTTTTATTACAGCTATGTTCTCAACCCGTCCTAAACGAAGATACGCCACCGGCATCTTTCTGTCATCTGTCCAATTGAAGGTATTCGTATAAACAGCCCTACCCGAATAATAACGGATGGAGTGATCCTGCTCATCGGTCCAATCAAAAAGCGTATCCCGACGGATCGTTTTATTCAAACCGGCAAAATAGACAGACCAAGGCTTTTTAAAGCGAAGCGGCAGGATATCTGTCTCTTCCGATAACTCAGATGATAACTCCGATGACAGTTCGGTTGATGCCTCTTTCGATAAGTCTGTTGGCAATTCCGGTACAATAGTTTCGTTCTTCTGATCCGCCTTGAAATAACAGACTATAAATACAGACTCACCGGCTGCCAAAGTAAGTTCAACGGACGTACGCCCGTCCTTACATTTCCAGGAGCGTGCTTTATACATCTCACCCGACACCGGATTCCAACATTCAGGTTGCACTTTTTTTATTCCTCTCAAAGATGCTGTAAAATGACGTTCTTCCCCCCGTTGGTTAGACAGGAAATAAATCTCGGCTTCGGGGCCTTTGCGATGCGTCCAAGCTATATCTTCGGGTACGATGACATCGCGTTCCAGCCCATAAGCGGCAAAATCCTCGAAGCGGTAAGGCAATTCGGGAATTATTATACCGGCCTTCCGCCACTCGTCGACTTTGGCCTGAACCTCTGTAGATAAAGGCAACCCGTCCGGATCCATCGGACGCGGCAACGGCAGGACTAATACTTTATAAGAAGCGCCACCGGGCAGGCAAATCCGACCCTTATCAACCGAAGCCAAACACAGCAGAGCATCTTTATTGAAAGAATCATAGGCATAGCCACGCAATGGATTGACCCAATTTTCGGGATCGGCCATATTGGCGGAATGGGTAACACCGACGATAGTACGAAGCGGTTGACCGATATTAGCGAGCCTGTTTTTTTCGCTCTCTACCCGCCGACTTCCGAAAAGCCCCGGCAGAGAAGGTACCAGACGTTCGGGTAGAACGGCACGACGCGGTATCTCTTCACCCGTAAACACAGCGATGTCTACCACCGGATGCCCATATTGCAACAGGGCCTGGCAACGCCGGGTATAATCGACAAAGGCTTTCGCCCCCTTTTCCCACCAAGTCTGATCGCGCTGGAAGAAAAATCCGATACCATCCAAAGTCATTCCGGGACGACGATCGAGCCACGGATTGTGCACATATACGTGAAAAAACAGGCGGTTGATACCTAATGCATAATTACGGTCGAGCAAGGGTTTCAGAAGGGCCGGATGCTCGTTCCATGTGCCCCTCACTTGTGTAAATCCTTCAGCCTGGATAATGTTCTTGCCATAGACATGCGCTCCACTGATGGCATCGAGCATGTCATTCGGTTTGTCGTGGGTAGGGCTATTGAACCAAAACTCCCCCATCGGGTAATCGACTTTCTGATAGTGTAGCATCCCGTCACTAACCATTGTGGGAGCCACACACTCGGCAGAAAAGCGACAATCATATTCCCGGGCACAAGTAGCCAATGTTTCATAGAAAACATCTTTTACCAGTTCGGCTATGGTTATACGTACGTCACGCAGAACGCGTTCACTCTCTTCCGCACTTTCCAACGGTATACCGGCAAACAGAGGAAGCCAATCAGACAGGCGATATCCGCGACGCTTCTGAAATTCATCGGGAAAGGAGACGCTCCAGTTCTGGCTTCCGCATTCCCAACTATCGACATGCATGTATTTTAATACCTTACGGGCCAATTCATCTCCAACTTCGGTGAAAGTACGCCCAAACCAATGGTCGAATTGCTTCTTCACTGCCTGCGGATTGAATTTATCGCATTCCAACCCACGGGCGGCTCCACCGGTAGCATTGGTATGCCCGGTGGAAGTGTGTCCCATCCGAAGCAGCTTCCACCGTCCGGCAGGCAAAGTAGCGGCGGTGAGGACTCCAGAGTTCATGTATCCAGTCAAGTCGATGATATCCTGCCGGTGCAGACAATCCTTTTGGGGCAGTTCGGTTTCAGTGGTAGCGGATGCAACCCGCCATACCAAGCCCGCCTTTCCTTCCCACTGGTTAAGACGCGGCCCGTCGTGCAGGCGTAATTCTTTGATTTTGAGATTCGGTTTCCATTTGGCGGCATCCATGTCTTCGCTGCCCGGTTCGGTCCCCTCCGGACTCCAAGTAAAGCGGAAATATCGTGCCGTCACAGGAGGAAGGGCATGAGTCGAGTTTTCATCAGTGTTCTGCCATCCCTGGCGGGCGGGCGTGAGTTGCTTTACGAACCGGAAATCAGTCCCGTTGTCACTGACAAACAGCTTTAACCGATGGGCTTGATAATTATTGCCGGTAAGCACCACTTCTATATTGCGACAAGTAAACGGCCGTGAATATTCATATTGTATCCATGCCGTATCGGGATGAAGCGGCATCCATGCGGCAACGTCCGAAGCATTGGCACGGAAAAAACCGTCCGCCGTGTTTATCAGAGGGCTGGTAGTGATATTTGGAATATCAGGTTCCGATTTTCCAACCGGTAAGGCCAGTAAGGCAATGTCCTGATAATAATCCTGGTAAGCCTCAGGACGAGGTAATTGTAAACTCCTAATCTGCCCTCCGGAAACAATGGTGTCGCTCCATACCACCTTCTGCATCGACTCTTGCGGAGTGATCCAAGGGCCTCCGGCAAGTGCAAAACCATCGCAAATATGCATACCGAGTTTTAATCCTAACCGATCGGCTTCCTGCATACTGAAACGCAGCATTTCCCACCACTGTGGGGAGAGTTGCCGTACAGTCCCATTAAATTCTTTTCCCTGTTCCGTATCCTTGATCGGCATGAGATAGGCGCCTCCCAATCCGACCTGCTTCATTGCTTCCAGATCGGCCGTGATGCCTTCTCGAGACACGGCACCATACATCCAGTACCAGAAACACCAGGAATCAGCATCTTCCGGCGGAGAGAGAAAGCGGTTACGTAAGGTAGCATCCGACTGTGCTACCGTCCATTGAGGAAACTGCAAAAACAAGAAAAGCAGTAATAAAAAGCTTTTACTATAATATTTCATAGGGTAATGAGTCTGTTCTTTGAAAGAAAGACGCACGGATCTGCTTTTTGTACTCAGTCTTCCAAAATACTCATCTTTCCCACATATGATCCCTTATTCCCATCAAATTTATCCCCTTCCACTATCTTCACCTTTTTGCTCAAATGCCCTGTTCATCAGCGATACGAGGAGAAGGGCCTTACCGGTTCCTTAAGCACGGTGCTTATCATCCGTAAGCAGGGTGCTCATCCACCGTGAGCACGGTGCTGACAAGTGGTATGCACGGTACCCGGAAACCGTATGTACGGTGCATAAAGAACAGGAAAGTACCTTTTCGCAAAGAGGGTAAATGTATCAAAACTCTCATAAACTAAAAATCACTCTCGCTACAGGCAGTTGTAACGAGGGTGATTTCGATAAAAGGGGAGTTTTGACATCCCCTTTGAAATTAGCATAGCAAACTTGTAAAACTCCAATAAGATTATTCAAAGCAGAGAATGATACTTCCTTTCTGCTCCCCATCCACCCATTTCGGTTGTGATGACGGACCGACAAGATCAGTCGTATTCACCTTATTGCGTACGGGAGGAATCACTTTCATCACACTGATACCGGTGCCCGGCAACGTATAGAGTAAGGCATCGCGTCCGTCACGAGGTTGATAAACCCCGATATAACTATCAGGCGTACGATTCCAGATACGTATTACCCCTTCCTGCGTATGCAAACTCATCCATTGCACATGAGCGAAATACCCCTTGAATTCCGGATAAACAAAACTCTCTCCGGGGACAGGATCGTTGTACTCATTCTCCCAAACACCCAATTGCGGGCCATGCAAGCGGTTCTGCCACACACGATACGGGCCGTCGCCCACCCAACGTTTACTTAAAACCAGCTCTTCGGGATAATCGAACATGACTCCCATCAAATCGACCACACCACTGAAATTGTAATGGAAATCAAGAGAAACCCTGCCGTCCGGTGTTATTACCCAGACTGCTTTATCGAAATTTCCCAACCGATAGCCGGCAGTTACCGTAATCTTTCCGTCCGCTTCCTCGACATCAAATCCGCAGAACCGGCCGGTATCCTCGAAAGTGGAATAAGTTGTCTTTTTCTTTTCTGCATCCGGATCGTCATGGTTATAGAACTGATCCAATGAACGGTCGGCACGCCGGGCAGCTATGAAACGCGGCCCATTCCCCAAATGAATCGTACGTTCACCTATCCGGACATACTTCAACCGTCCGTCACGCTTACTGAAAACAAATACCTTGCCGCCTGCATGGATCATCAAATCGTCCACCGTTTCTTCTCTTGATGGAACTGCCCCCATTGCCGGCACCGGGCAAGGAACCTCTTCCAATCGATAACTATAAGTAAACAGTTCACGCCCAAAAGTATCCGTAATCGTAAGCATCAATGCATTTGCTCCACGTACGGTAGCAGGAATACGGACCTCACCCGTTTCATGAGCAGGAATATCACCACCACGGACTTCTCCTTGTTCAAGAACCTTCATCTCCATTCCTGTATCTTCGGCAGTGGGCAACTGGACGTAACGGTAAGCAAACCGGCAACTGTTCAGATTCAGAAAATCATAGCGGTTTTCTACTTGCAGCTTGCCATCAAAAGTAGCATCGATGTGTCGATTCATCACCTGTACAGGACACCACACTTGCCGGACGGTGTAATAACTCCCCTCCTTCTCGTGATGCGGGCCTACGATGCCATCAGCACCAAAGTTTCCCACGTTGTCGATAAAACCGTTCTTATCCGTCCGTTTCACTCCTTCATCGGCTAAAACCCAGATAAAACCACCTACACAACGCGGATGTTTCCGCATCATCTCCCAATAATCATACAATCCGGCGCCTGCACCACCGTCATACAAGCCGTGAAGGAACTCGGTAGGCATAAAAAGTTCGGGCAGGCGCATATAATTCTGGCTCTCACCGTAAGAACGGTAATGCATCGTTTCGTATCCTCCGAAATTACCTTGCGGATGCAATACCGGCCGCCGTTGCGGGTCATATTTATGAAACTCTCCGTCCAACTCCGTATTCCATCCTCTTTCATTGCCGTTGCTCCACCAGATAACAGAAGGATGATTCACATCGCGAATCACCATTTCACGCACCAACTTCTGCCCTACTACCGTTTCGTGCTTGCCGTGCCAACCGGATAACTCATTCATCACATACAGCCCCAAACTGTCACACGCCTCCAAGAATTCCGGATCGGCCGGATAATGACTCAACCGCACGGCATTCATATTCATGCTTTTTATTAACAGTACATCTTCTATGTTTTTTACCTTGCTCAAGGTACGTCCGCTTTCGGGACGAAAACTATGGCGGTTGACACCACGGATATTTACCCGCACTCCATTAATATACAACCCGTCACTTTCACGGGTTTCGATAGTGCGGAAACCAAACTTTTGCACCTCTTCATGAAGCACTTCACCCCCCCTGCCCGACAAGATGAAACGGGCAGTATACAGATTAGGGGTCTCGGCAGTCCAGAGATCGGGAGAGTCGGCATGCAGGCGGACAATTGCATAATCGCTTCCTGTACGTACGGAAGAAGTGGCTTCTGCTATTTTCTTCCCATGGCGATCGGTGATCACCGTCTTTATCCGGGCACCTTCCAATGTCTTGTTCAGATAACATCCGGCTGTAAAACTGCCGTCAGCCTGTGCATCAATGGCTACCCTACTGATATTCTGTGCGGGCTTGGCCACGATGAAAACCGGACGGTACAGACCACCGAAATTCCAGTAGTCGGCACGACGTTCCGCTAAATTCACTCCGGCGTTACTACTCTCTTTACTTACTGTCACCTCCAGAAGATTTTTCGTATCACCGAAGAAAATCCGGTCGCTCACATCATAAGTAAAACGATAGAAACCTCCCTGATGTATCTCGCCTGCTTTGCGACCGTTAATTTTGACTTCCGTATCCGTCATAGAAGCCTCAAACACCAGTTCGATTTGTTTCCCATTCCAAGCAGCAGGCAGATAAAACTCGTACTTATACATCCCTTTTTCATCGGCAATCCCTTCCGGAAATGCCTTGCCATAAAAGCGCATCCCATATTGGTAAGTACCGAAACCCTGCAACTCCCAGCAAGAAGGCACACCTATCTTCGTCCATCGACCGGAATTATTACCTCCGGTACAATAGAAATCCCATTCTACCATATCATCACACCCTTTTCCCGACAAATACCGGCGTTCCGTATTCACTGAGGACTGGGCATGTGCGCCTATCGAGATCAGTGTAAATGCACAAATGAATGTTGACAGGCCTCTCCCCAGACGGCCTCTCCCCAACCCTCTCCGTGGGAGAGGGGGCAAAGTTAGTTTTGAATCTGTTTTAGACAGAAGAACAAAAGAGCATATTTCTTGCATAACCTTTATTGGCATGGGCAGCTTATTGGCTCTTTTGTCCTTTTGTTCTTCTGTTCTTCTGCCCTTTTGTCTGAAAAATAATAATTTATTCATGTCTTATCAATTTAAAAGCCTTTCTCCGGTCCCCTCCGTAGGAGAAGGAGAAGAAAGATACTATGTTTTATCAATCAGTTGCAAAACTAACTTTGCCCCCTCTCCCACGGAGAGGGTTGGGGAGAGGCCTGTTGTGGAGAGGCCTGTTGAGTCTTTTTAAGAATCACCTTCAACCGATGTTCTTTTTTCTCGATAGCATATCGCTTAAGTACTCCCGGCCCGCAACTGCTATTCCCTAAACCCAACACAGCAGCATCCAGACTGAGAATAACATCCGGACGTTCCTGTAACTGATAATCATGTGTAGCCCGATAGATATCATTTACCGTATAGTGTAAGGCAGATGCGGAAAAAGTCTTCCCTACCGCCTCTACCCGGATTCCTTTTCCATAATCGTCCGTCAGTTCCAGAAAACGTACGTCTTCTTTATTTCCGCTATCCTGCGGTCGCGGATAATGCGTATATTGCTCACTCACTTTACCACTCCATAAACCCACGAAACAAGAAGTCTTGCGATCGGGATAATTCTCCCAAGGGCCACGGCCATACCAAGTGAAGTGATCCAGACCGGAACGGATTGGCAAGACAATACCCAAACGGGGAAGTTCAGGCAATACTCCCTCGGGACGGAAAACTGCTTCTATCTCAAGCTGGCCGTCACCGGTAATCGTATACAGCAGCTCCGTGACAATGCTTCCGGAAAGACACCGAACGGTACAACCAGAAGTGACCTGTATCGTTCCGTCAGACAATTGCCGCCACTTCAGAGGTCTCGTATCGTAATCGGGAGCATCGAGTCGATTATTCTGCCAATCTTTAGCCAGCCAATTACCGAAACTTTTATCATTATCGGTCGGTGCACGAAATATCTGAACAGCAGGAACAGATGGAAACAGACACGAATCTCCCAATACCGGAAATGAATCGAACTGCAACTGCATCATACATCCATCCCGCAAACGCCACTGTACCATGCAACCCCCGCTTTTAACCGTCAACAAGCCCCCTTCAGTTGAAAGTTGAGAGTTGAAAGTTGAAAGTTGCTGCGCCGTCACACTGCATCTCCCATCTCCCATCTCTTCTCCTTCTCCCTTTTCTTCCCCTTCTTGAAGGCAGAATTGTTCGGCGGCAACTTCATGTCCTGCCTTGGCCCAAGGCAGGTCTTCTTTCAGAATAATCCTTATCCAAAGACGGATATCCGCACGATTCTTTCTTCTTTTCCCAATCACTTCCGACAAGTTTATCACTCCGGTCATTCCGGGAAGCACTTGCGGCATTTCCAATTCTCCCGTCTTCTCCGGCCGGCCGTCCACAGTAAGTGTCCACAGGCAACGATAGCCTTCCAGACCGATATGATGGTTGCGGTTAGTCAATCTTAACGTGTCTTCCTGAAGTTGCATCTGTATGGGAGCATATACTTTTTTCATTTCCCAATACTTGGGCGTAGTCTCCCGTTCACTACGCAAGATACCGTTGAAGCAAAACGCTTTCAAATTAGGCCGATCACCAAAATCTCCTCCATAAGCAATCATCTCTCCACCACCGGGAAGTGATTTATACAAACCTTGATCGACCCAATCCCAAATAAAGCCCCCCAACATACGGGGATGACTATATATCTCATCCCAATACTCCTGAAAGTTTCCCAAAGCATTACCCATCGCATGAGCATATTCACTGGTCAGTACCGGACGTATATCATTCGTCCGTTCGGCTATCTCGAGCAAGCGTTCCCAACGGGCATTCTCAGCACGTTCCTCGTCAGCCCCTTCCGGAATTCCGGGATTCAAGTATTCCTGTTTCACACGAGTATAGAAACGGCTGATCATATCGACCGTCTCCGGATCGGGGCGCCCGTTCACCCCTTGTGCCCCTTCATAATGAACAGGACGAGTAGGATCGAAATCATGAAGCCAAGCAGAAATTGCAGCGAAATTAGGTCCATATCCACTTTCATTACCCATACTCCAAACCACTATGCAAGGATGGTTCTTATCCCGTTCCGCCATCCGGACGGCACGATCCATAAAAGCAGCATGCCAATCGGAAGCGCTCGCCAGAGTACCACGCAAACCATGCTCCTCTATATTCGCCTCATCCATAACATAAAGTCCCAAACTATCGCATAATTCATACCAACGACTCACATTCGGATAATGGCTGGTACGAACCGCATTCACATTTCCTTGCTTCATCAACAAAATATCCTGTAGCATGCGTTCTTCCGTCATCACCCGACCCAAACGCGGATCATGCTCATGGCGGTTGACTCCACGGAAACGAATCGGCCGGCCATTTACCAGCATCTGCCCATCCCGTACTTCGACACTGCGAAAGCCGACGGGCTGGCATATTTGCTCTACAATACGTCCGGTGCTGTCCTGCAAGGAGAGATGAAGAGAATAAAGAGACGGAGTCTCGGCAGTCCATTGTTTCGGATTCTTTATAACCGTCGTCATTCTCCCCATTTTACGAGGTCCACGTTGGGGAAACCATTCATTCATACGGGAAGCTTTGTGTTCCAAGTCCAGAACTTCTTCGGCAGAGCAAGATAATTGCGCCAATGAAGTGCCATCCGTATCCGTTAAAATAGCTTGCAGAGTATATCCCTTTCCAGACTCCGCCCGGTAGACACTTAACCGGGGATCAATCTGTATCGTAAAATCCCGGTAAACGGAATCGGGCAGCGTGCGCACCACATAATCACGAATGCGGATATCGGGAGTATGTATCACATATATACTCCGGTGAATTCCTCCGAAGCGCCAGAAATCCTGATCTTCCAGATAGGAACCGTCACTATAACGATAAACTTCCACAGCTATCTGATTCGTTCCGGCATTTAAACAAGAAGTGATATTGAACTCACTCGGTTCCATGCTTCCCTGGCTATACCCTGCCAACTGCCCGTTAATCCATACATAAAAAGCACTCATTACCCCCTCAAAACGCAAGAAAGTTTGTCCGGTCTTCTCCCAACCGGCAGGCAATGTAAAGGTACGTCTGTACTGACCTACCGGATTACGCTCTTTAAAAGTTGTATACTCCGCCTTCGGTTCACTCGTCACACGAGGCGGGTCGATTTTAAACGGATAACCGGCAGAAACATAGATAGGAGTGCCATAACCATTAACTTCCCAATTGGCAGGTACGGGAAACTCCACCCAACGGGAGTCGTCATAATCTGTCCGATAGAAGTCAGGAATGCGTTCCTCCGGCATAGGAGTCCAGCGAAATTTCCACGATCCGTCCAGACAAAGCCTACGGTCTCCGACATGTTCCCCATAAGGAAAGAAAGCTGCCCGTGCCGGTTCCCGGTTGATGTGTAATACTTGATGGTTCTCCCAATCGGGTACTCCCACTTGAGCCGACAAGCCGGCAGCGACACAACAGAATATACCTATTAATATCCTTCTCATCGATTCTTTATCTTACTATATGATCGTATCTTCAAATTACTGTACCTCTAAGGCATCAAAAGCCAATCCCTCCATCCCGTCGGAAGTTAGAACCACTCTATACTGTCCGGCGTTGATATAAGTTCCGGTAGTAGTACTCATCATACGCCACTTTTCAGGGGTATCAGGAAAAGTCAGTATGTCATCTTTCAATACCACCCCTTTTGAATCTATAAAGCGCAGCCTCACTTTGACGGGAACACTACTGCTGTTCATATATTTAAAACGCAGGGCATAAACCTGTGCCAGACCGGTAGATATATTCCACTCGATGCTATTCCGGTCTCCTTTACCAAAAAAGATACCGGTCTGGTTCCGATGTTGCTTCTTCACATATTTTCCTTTCAACAGGGCCGCTTCCGCTTCATAAATCACCCCGACACGTGCATTCTTGTCTTCGGGCAAAAGTTCCGCCGGTGTTTTTTCCACAACATCCCTGTCAAAGTCTTTCCAAGAGAAAGCAGTGGCCTCCGGCATTTCCTGAACTTCAAATTTTCCCTGACGGGCAATGGCAATAGCCGAAATCAATGCCTGCCCGGCTTTTACTTCGGGAAAAGAGATGATCATCTTCCCACCTTTTACTGGGACATACACTACCTTTTTCAGTGCAGTATCATGTCCGCTCTCTGCCCAGATATCCAAATCATCCATAACAACCGAATCATTGATCGCCACATCAAATATACGGAGACCTTCACAATCGGTCGCCGCACTCCCTCCCGTACCGTGCCAAGGTTCGGTGAAATACAATTCTACCCGGTAAACCCCATCTGCTAACGGAAACTCATAATTCAATTTGTGCCGTCCGAAACGAAAACTTTGGAACAAAGGCCAATCCCGCGTACCACGTATCGGATCATATGTCGTCCTTTGGCTGGCAAGATAGGGATTCAAACCATCGAACGCTTCTGCCCATGAATGGGAAAAGGTGGAGTTATCCTGTGCCCATCGTTGTCCGTAACTGTCTACATAAGCATCTCCTCCGCAATTAATACGATAAATATAAGTGTAATCCTTTTCTCCTTGCACGTCTTGCATAACAGGAGTTACCTCGTGATAAAGATTCTCAAACGATGGCGCTTGCTCCAATCCGTTTAATAAAAGGACATCTTCCGTTACCGGTTTCCCTTTGTAATAGCCCACGGCACGAAGAACGTTATAGCGGATATCCCGGTTTTCCCACATGAAATGTGTCCCCTTCCCATGATTTATTTTGCGTCCGAGAAAGACAGCATCACCGGCATCATTGTAAAGTAAAACACTGTCACAATTACTGTATGCTTCGATGGTGGCACGCCGCCGCCCGTTGATAAAACGGTCGGGCCATGTATGCGAAACGAGATATACCATCGGCTCTTTAGCAGCCGGTACATAATTGGCTTTATACAGATAATAAATATCCAAAGGTTCTTCCCAAGGAGTAACCAGTCCTTTGTAATTGAATGGCCCCACCTTGTCGATGATCCGGTAACCCTCGTCCGGCTGACGCCGCCCTGGATTATCATGGCTACTGTAAATCCACTGGAATTGTCCGCATACGCTGTCCCGCACACGTTCTGCCTCCCGAATCTTAATTTCCATCAACCGGCACATCCGGCTCTCGCTCCAAACACCTTTCGGATCAAAGGCTGCCGGCTCTGTATGCAGCCCGATACTTCTCCAGGCGCCATATTCACCATTCAATAATTGATTGGGACGGGAAAGCTCCTCACCGTAACGCTCCACATCTCCTCCATAAGTTCCGCTCCAATTCTGCACCACATTCCAATCAGTTCCTTCTCCTCCGTTGCAGGTCGTAATGATCCGCATATGGTGTGCGGTCGGGTCCATTTCCCGAATAATAGCGGCACATTCCTCCGCAAATTCACGCGGCAAAGTACTCTCATTCTGCAATCCCCACATGACGACCGACGGAGAATTACGCCGTTCCTTCACCCACTGCCGGAGCAATTTCTTGAAATTATCCCGAAATTCAGGCGTATCATACCAGACATGTGCAGAGAATTGCGTCCAGAACAAGATCCCCTCCTTATCCCAATACGTCTGATAATCGAGATGATGGGGTTGATGGGCATCTCTGAATGCATTAAAGCCGGCAGCCCGTATCTGTTTGGCGCGGGCAGCCACCTGCTCACGACTGAATGCGTGGCTTTGCCCGAACTGATGTTCATATTCGCATACCCCATTGATAAAAACCGGAGTACCGTTCAGAAAGAAACGTCCGTCTCCATCTTTACGTTTCACCGGCCAGCTAAGTGTGCGAATTCCGAAAGGAGTAACCACCTCATCGGTCGTTTTTATCTTATCGGCGGTTTTCATATCACGCTTTATCATACTGGTCAACTTATAAAGATACGGATTCTCCGTACTCCATAAAACCGGATTCTCAACGGACGAAGACTGACGAACCGTTTTTGTCTCTCCGGGAGCCAAAGTAACCTCTTCTACCAAACGGAAAACCTGTCGTCCGTCATCATTACTCAACTTACTGACAAGTTCTACAGTCTCTGTCCGTTCCCCGTAATTTTTCACTTCGGTATCTATGTAAACCGTAGCCGCCTGATCGTCATTCCAGATGTGAACGCCAAAAGGTTCGATGCGTATTTCATCTGTAGCTTCCAAAATAACCGGACGGAAGATACCGAAAGGCTGGGAACCTTCACTAAACCCCCATTCCGAAGAACATCCACCACATACCCAAGGCATGTCAGAAATCATCTCCGGATGCTCTACTTTCAACTCCAGTTTATTGGTTCCGTCTATCAAGGCATCGGTCACATCCAGAGTCAGTGTCGTACGACCTACCGGATATCGTCCCAGCTCCTTCTTATTGAAAACAATAGTAGCATACGTCCCTACGCCTTCCAAACGCAGAAAATATCTCTTTCCATCCTGCTTTTGATATACAAATTCATTCTGATACATAGCCGTACCATGAAGATTACCATGTGTCAGTTGCCTGTAACCGTAATAATCATCCCAATTATGAGGAACGGATACGGCAATGGAAGACTCCGGTCCGGAAGAGTCCAACCAAGTTTTCCAATGACCGGACAACTCGGTTATCTGGCGCCTGCCCTTTGTATCCGGTTGCGGGAAACGTACGGCCGAACGCCCCATCGGTTTACTGGTGGCAATGGCAATCCCCCGCTGCTCACTATTATTAACCGCACAATAGAAATGATAAACTACCCCATTGTGTTTTATCACATAGCTTTTATGTGCAAACATCTCGTCATACTCCTTGCTTGGAATCACCAAATCCGCCCCTTTCCAATCTGTCCAATGCACCAAGTCATAACTCGCAGCAAACGTATTGAACGCCTTATACCTGCGTTCCGGATGAAAGGCGGAAAAATAAAACATCACATATACATCCCCCATTTTCTGAATATGGGCATCTCCCGTAATTGTACCATCACTCTCGTGTGCAAAGACCGGATTGCCCCCGTATCGTTTCCAGCGTTTCATGTCTTTGGACAAAGCAATTCCAACACGTTCGCCTTTCAATCCTGTATCGGGGTGTCGCCCTCCCGCATTGTAAAACATAACAAAGGGTGCCCCTAACGTCCGGTCTTTATCCCAATAAACCGTACTTTTGTACTCTGTAAGTTTCTCCCACCATTGAGCGTCTTTATCGTGTATGCTCACAATCGGCTCATCGGCAGATTTCCATTCGTGAGCAGTAGCAATATCCTGATCCGTCCATGCCAAACCGATATGAAGAGGAGCGGTAATAGCCTCATACCCGATACCTTCTCCACCGATATAAGTCATCCAATACTTGCCTTTATAAGATTGCAGCGTGTAGCTTCCTCCCCATTCCATATCGGATAATGCCGGAAATCCTCCCCGCTGATTACAATCCCAAGTATTCTCACGGAAAGAAAGTATACGCCCTAATGTATGCCACTCAAGCAGATTCGGACTTTCCGCTATCCAGGTTTCATACCCTCTTCCGTCCGTCGCCCCCTTTCCGTTGTACACGACATAGGTCATATACCATTTATTGCCCTTGCGAAATACCGTCGGGCAATCTATCTTATAATCATTATTTTGCGGAACAACAGCCAACCCATATTTATAAGGTGTTTTCACCTCCTCATAAATCTCCTCCATACGCTCTTGCGACACCTCGTATGGTGACTGTGCAAAAAGCGAACCGGCAAAAAGGGATAATCCGGCAATAAGCGCTGCTTTTCTCATATTCAACTGCATTGAGTAAGAATCATCCATTAATAAAACATCCAGTCCATTGTCTCCTCTGCTCCGGCAAGAGCCGCATTACGTGGAGTAACGGATTGATCTGTAAATCCTAAAACCAAAGTATACCCTTTCGGTAAGAGCAACTTATGAGTACCGGCAGGAAAATGATAACTGTGTACATTTGCCAAGGGCATACCTTTTATGCGAATGGCATTTGTCAATTTGGGCTCGGCTTGTCCATAATCATTGGCAGATGCATCCGTTTCCAGTTTCGGTGCTTTAGCATACTTTTTTTGATCATCACGGAAATAACCTACCAGTAGATTAACCGCATCATCAGAAGTAAACTCGATAGCCGTCCCTTCCTGACGCTGGTTTTCTGCATTCAGGCAGAAGGCAGTCATTCCCTCCAGTTCCGGTGCAATGGCATCTATTTTTGAATTCGGAAAATCAGAATACAATACAGCACCTTTAGTCAGTTTCACTGTCGGATAATTCTTCAATAATTTCACGTCCGCAGGTCTCAAAGGAGTGATATCAGCCTCCTTTTTGATTGCATTCCCTTCTTTTTGTTCTTTCAACAAAGCAATATTGGACTTGAAGTTCTCCAACTCTTTTTCATAATGTACCAACAATTCTCCCCATGTCTTGTTATGCCCGTCATCACCTCCGATAGGAATACGACGTTGAACTGTCTGCATGCTATTCGCATAGTAATAATGCTCTTTGGTAAGATCTGCCAGCTTGCGGTAATGCTCAAGGCTCTGTTCCATTAACGGAACAGCCTCCTCAAGATCCTTCATATTCTTACCCCATTGATAATCAAGTACTAACTTGGCCGCTTTTACCTTAAAGTGAAAAGCATAGGCAAATTCCCGATAACAATGCATATCATTACGTAGCCGTTCGAATTCATCCTTGTTTCTTGTCACTTTTTCTCCGGCGGCATCTACGGCAGCCACCGCACGATCACCATGTTCAATCACTTGTTGCACTATATCCAAAGGCAATTCACCTACATGCGGTTGTCTTTTCCATTCTTTCTCCACGTATTCTATCAATTTCTCACCTTCCGGTCCGCAACTCTCGTAAAATCCGGGATAAATAGTATATTTATATGGGTTAACCAACTGACTCATAAACATTCCCAACAACAAGGTCTGCCGGTTACCTTCCGTTATTCCAAAACGACGTAACAACTTAGGAGCGATCTCGCCCGATTCCTCATATGCCACGCGGACATTGGCAGCAACTGAAGCATCCATGCCATAATAATCCCCCAACCGTGCATTCCAATATAAGATTTCATCCGAACGGTCACGGCGACAGTTCCAAGCATAACGTGCCCATGCTTTATACCAGATCCAATCCCGATCAAGCTGTAGCTCACGTTTACCATCAGGTAGTTTATCAGCTGTATAAGGCCAATCCCAATAAGATGCTTGAGGATAAAGATGTAGAGCATTTGCCCCATGTACATCGTGCATAGCCTGAACCGCTTTCTGTATAAAATCGGGAGAGCCCCACCGAAATGGTTCCAAGTTAGCTAAAATATGTACATTACTGATATGAATGCTACCCAATGAACTCAGATCCTGATGGATTTTCGACCAAGGGCCACGTGGCTCATAAGTGGTGAGAGACTCACCGTTATATTTGTGCATTGTATAAAGATTCTTATATAGCGGCAAAGCAGCATCCATCACCATTTTGCAATCCGTATCGTGTGCACGCAGTAACAAAGGAGGTTCGTCAGTACGTCCCAACGCCTTCAAACCATCCTTTACTCCGGGAATAATGGTTTGTGTAAACCATTCCACGTCATCTTCATAAGTATCCATAGCCTCCCCAAGACAGACAAGCAGACCCACGTTCGGATATTTCTCAATAAAAGCTGCGATCGATTTACGTGTATAATCACTGATAAGCGGAGTAATCGGTCGATTACGATCCTGAGTTTTAAGCCCGTAATGATCGGCAAATGGTTTGGATAGAAGAATATTATAGAACATTTGAATGACGAAAATACCACGTTTATCCGCCTCTTCTGTCAGGAAAGAAAAAATCTCTTCGTTTTTCTTAAAGGTTTCTTCATCTACTTCCAAAGCAAAAGGATACTCTTCCAACCTCACCAGTGAAGCAAAAGGATGCCCATTCCAAAGGTAAAGTGAATTCATGCGATTCTCCACTAACATGTCTAAATAGCGTATCCATGCCTGTTTATCATAAAACCAAGGAAAGTTTTCCGGAGTATAAGGATATTCATATACACCATGTCCGGGTAAATAAGTAGTTTTCTGTAAACCGATACAAGCTCCCCGAAGTACCATCTCCGGCGCATCTTGACAGAAAGCAGGAAAGTCCAGGTTCTTTTTCTCGTTAATATGATCTATCAACTCACGACAGGCATAAATCACTCCGTTTCCATCATTCCCCCGAACCATTGTCCTGTTTCCCTCTGTTGTAATCAAAAATCCCTCTTTTCTCAACGTAGAATCACAAGCCTGATTCAGAAAAATAATCCTGTCAGCTTCTGTCAAGGTATCCTCAATTCCGGATAAGAGTACCCGATATCCCTCTTTTTCCAACGTTTCCTGTAGTTGCTGCACACCGAAGTTCATACGTATCGAAGCCTCCGGAGGTACTACGATATTCACCGTTTTTTTTCCACACGCACTCAATAAAAACAGGCAACAGCCAATCAAAAGCAATCTTATATTTGTCATTTCTTCATTATATAAATAAAAACTAAACTCCCTTATCTTCCTTCAAGGAAGACGCAGAAAAGATAAGTTTGTACTCATATTAAATTTTAGAAGAGACAGACAAATGAAGTTACCGATTTGACAAGTATAGGCAAAAACTGTTTTTCGAACCAATGAGAGGGACTTAATACCGGGAAGTAGTCATGATTGAATTTAATCATTGTATATCAACACATTAATCTTTCACTTAACAAACAAATAAACCAATATTCTTAACCTACAAGAATACGTATTTAATACTGTGTTAAATACAATCTTTTGTCGGCAAGAATACGTTCCTTTATAAACAAGAAATTAATGTTTTGCGACGAAAGAAACAATATGGCGAAAACGAGATTAACAATGTTAAAATCAGAGGTGTGATTTTCTCACTGCATATTATTCGATAATCGTATGCCTTAAATCCCCTATTACTAAAATCCCCAATTAAAGAAAGGAAGGCTACGTCTATCGCTTTTATTCCAAAACCCGATCTGTATTCCTTTGAGCTTCTTGGAAAAATTACAAAGACCTATCTGGAGACCATTCGATTTAGTGGCAGTATTAAACACCCCTGTCTGTAAACCACATATTTGTTTTTTTGCAAAATTGAATGCACCGATTTGTACTCCTTTTACATGATGCCCCATAGTTCCTAATACCCCGATCTGCATTCCATTGGATTGATGGGCAGTTGCCCAAAGTCCTGCCACCTGTAATCCATTATTGTAAGTCAATCCGTTATTAATATTAAGTCCGGCAAGAGACATTCCATTGACATGATAGTTAATCGTGACTATTCCTCCAAACCCTATGCCATTAATAATATGGCTATCCAATACAGAGCCGGCTACTGAAAAAGAGATACCATTCGTTATACTAAAGCGATTCTTATATAAGATTGCCGGTTCGGCAATTTGCCATCTTCGATTCAATTCCATTATCTCGGAGGGAGGTACTAAAGCAAATGGCAACATCAACGCTAAAAAAGAAGAAGAACCTATTACATCCAGTTTTAGACCGTTAGTCGTGACATTCCGCAAATCATTTATCTCGCCAATACCCAACGAAACACCCGTTATCCGTGTGTTTTTATCATAATAGGTCCATAGGGGAAATCTATTCTTTTTTACTACAAACAAAGTATCTGTAGCTGGTATGCTATCTCTGATGACCGTTACGGCCGGTGGTCTATTTTTCAGCCGGAAGATGTTTTCTTCAATAAAAGAAGGTAGCGGCATATTCTCTCCGATACTGTCGGCATGCTGGTTCTGATTCAGATGAATAAGAACAGGCATATTTTCAAATTCCACTTTTGCCAAATAGGTGGTAGTGACTTCATATCCTCCACGAAAAGAACGATTCTGACTGACTATCCTGTCGGCTGTAAATTTGCACCCTCTGAATAGTATCGTATCCTTGCCTTCAAACAGAATCTTAGACTCCTTCTTCTTATCAAGAATCAAGTTACCCCTTGCCTGCTCCACCGCTTCATCTGTCAGATAAGAATCCCACGAGCAAACGATGTAACCGTCATTGCTTCGCCCGAACTTATAATAATTGCTTCTGAAACTCTTTAGCTCAGAGTCATATACATACACAGGCTTATTCTTCTCAAGCAAAAGTTGAGGATTAATAATCTTCTGTCTTAAGAAATAAATAGTATCCTCGCTGTTAGGGATATAAACAGAATGCGGTATATCACAATTCCATATCTTATCGACCAACTGTCTCTGATATACAGTATCTGCAACCCCTTGTTTTGAAAAAGCTACTCCCGACAACAAACAAGCTGTCACAGGCTGTATATATGCAGTACAAATAGTCGGAACACTATCCATATAGTTATGCCTGACACAAGAATAAATAGAAATATCTCCCTCCTTAGAAAACGTTATATCTTTCTTATAACATCCAAGCAGTTTTTCTGCCAGACTCCAATAATAATCTTCATCCTTGCAATGCTGCGTCCGCAAATATCTTACAACTCTACTTTTATAGGGAGGAATCTCAATACTCTCTGTTCTTATCCGATACCCATTTCCTTGAAATATGGAACCGGAAGTTGTAAATTTTGCCTCAAAAGGTTTCCAAATCGAATCATTTGTCTGCGCCATACCGAGATGGCACATCAGGAAAAGAGCCAGCAATAAAAATAATTTTTTCATAGAGAATGTGGAATTTAAGTATTCTTTTTGCTTAAGCTATCCTTATACTCGGTAGGGGTCATCCCTATTTTCGATTTGAAGCATTTACTGAAATAACGCGGATCATTAATACCTACCATATATGAAATCTGAGTCATATTAAATTCACCGGTTTCTATTAATTGGGCGGCACGATTGATACGCATTTCTTTAATAAACTCAATCGGCGCCAACCCTGTCAGTGTTTTTAGTTTTTTAAAGAATACCGAACGACTCACAGCAACCTCTCTCACCAAATCATCTACTACCAAATCACCGTTATCCATATTCTTTTCCATCAGTTCAATAAGCTTGTCCATAAACTTACGATCATTGGGAGACATTTCCGGTAATTTTTCTTCTTCTAAAACAACCTCTTCCGAAACTGCGGTAGAAGACAGAACACCATTCATCAAATTGTCTCTGTAAAAACTTTGCAGTTTATGACGTTGAGCAAGTAAATTCTCTACACGAGCTTTCAGATAAGTGGCACTGAAAGGTTTGGTAATATAATCATCGGCACCGTATTCCAAACCCTCCAACTTACTTTCGATAGAAGTTTTGGCCGTCAGCAGAACAATAGGAATATGACTGGTGGTCATATCCGCACGGAGTTCCTTCGTCATTTCAATGCCGTCTTTCTCGGGCATCATAACGTCACTGATGATAATGTCTGGAACAAATTTAAGTGCTTTGCTCCAGCCGTCCATACCGTCTACCGCCTCAATGACACGATATACCGGTGAAAAAATGGTACGCAGGAAAGTACGTAGTTCCTGATTGTCTTCCACAAGCAACATCACTTCTTTATTAGAATCCTCTTCAGATTCTTCCTCTAAAGAGGTTACTTCCGGATTAATAATAGGAATAACAGATGCTGTTGCATCCATCACAGGAACGGAACGACGAACGGCTGCATCCTCCAGAATAAATTCAACCGTATCATCATAATGTTCCTTTCCTTTAAGGAAATCGACTTTGAAACAGCTTCCTTCGCCTAACTTACTCTCTACCGAAATAGTAGCTTTATGCATTTCGGCAAGCTCTTTCACCAATGAAAGACCAATACCGGTGCTTGCCTGATTAAACAAATTCTTATCTACCAGATTTTCGAAACGCACAAAGAGAGATTTTTTCTTATTCTCCGGTATACCGATTCCCTGATCCTGTACACCTATGGCAACGGTTCCTTCATCTTCACGGATGAAGACACGAATCAGTTTTCCATTCGGAGTATATTTAAAGGCATTAGAAAGCAAATTGAATACGATCTTCTCCAATTTATCCTCATCAACCCAAAGATACAATTCGTCCTTTTCCGTTTCAAATAAAAAGTCGATACTGTGTTCTTCCGACAGCGATTCGAAATTATCCATTATCCTCCGGACAAAAGAGACGACGTCGACCCTTTGTACCTGCATCTTCATTTTCTTATTCTGAATCTTACGGAAATCAAGGATCTGATTGACCAAATGAAGCATCCGGTTCGTATTACGTTCTACTACGACCAGTTGTTCACGTGCATCTTCCGGCAATTTCGAATTTTTCAAGACATGCTCTACCGGGCCGGCTATCAAAGTCAACGGTGTACGAAGCTCATGTGAAATATTTGTAAAGAACCGAAGTTTTATATCCGAGACCTGTTGTTCTACCGATACTTCGTGCTTCAACCGATAAATGGTGAAAAGAATGTAAACCGCTACAAAGATGATAAGCAGAATGAATATTACATAAAGGAAATAAGCAAGTGGCGTTTCCCAAAATGACGGTAACACAACAATTTCGAGATACCGGGTATTAGGCACCCAGACACCGTCACTATTCGTTGAACGCACCTTGAATGTATAATGTCCTTTAGGCAAGTTGGTATAAGTAGCACTGCGCAACCTGTCGGCATAGGTCCATTGTTTCTCAAAGCCTTCAAGGATATAAGCATACTGAATATTCTGCGGATTCGTGTAATCGAGTGCCGCATACTGAATAGCAAAAATATTTTCTTTATGAGAGAGTACCAATTCTTTTGTATCATCCAAACCTACCTTCAATACAGAATTATCCCCCGGAACAATGTCCTGATTAGCAATCACTAATTTAGAGAATACGATAGGAGGGACAAAACGGCTTTTACTGATAGAATCGGGATTAAACATAAAAATCCCATTACTGGCACCAAACAAGATATCTCCTTTAGAAGTCACTGTTGAAGCAGCTTCACTAAAACGCACACGGAACGTGATACTGCGATCATCGTAATTCTCAAAACGTTCTTCACCGGGAATAAATTTACTGACACCATTTTCCGTACTTATCCACAAATTGTGCTTATCGTCTTCCCGAATAGAAAGCAACACATCTGAGGGAAGTCCGTCAAGCACAGAATAAGATTTAAATGCTCCTTTTCCAGCCTCATCAATAAAAAGAAGTTTATTAAGTCCGCCACCAAAAGTGGCAAGATAAAGCTCTTTCTTTTCTGTAACTACAATCCAGTGCACATCATTATTACTCAAACTTTTCGTATCATTCGGATTACGGGAAAAATGATGGAATTGAATTTCTTCAGGGGTACTGAATTTTTCGTCAAAAGCAACTGCACCGGCTGTCGTCCCTACCCAAAGACGTCCATTGTTATCCGAAGTAATAAAACGGGTTTTATAGCACAGATCAATCGGATATCCCTTCAGATTGTTGCGATGATTGACAAAAATAGTATTTCCATTCTTATCCTTTGATATATAATTAATTCCATTAGCAAAGGTTGCAATCCAGATACGCCCGTTATGATCTTCATAAACACAATACACATTATCATTGCTCAAGCTATACATGTCATCCTCATCATAACGATAACGAGATAACCGATAAGACAGACCGTTCGACGCTATCGGCTCGGCACGTACCAAACCATCCCCTTTCGTTGCTATCCAAAGTACTCCTTTGGAATCCTGCATAATATAATAGACCGTACCTTTCATAGGTACCCCCGAACGGGAGACTGTTCCGTTCTCGGTTAAAAATCCCAGATATTTATGGTCAGAATCATATATACGGAGACGTCCGTCTTTCAGCCCCACCCATATATTTTTATTATTATCTTCACAAAGGGCACGCACTTCATTGCTCAACGACTCATAATTATGCTCCTCCGGTGTCATCATGCTAAACTGAACCGAACGAAATGTCACTTTTTCTAATCCTTTGGAATGGGTACAAATCCAAAGATTCCCTTGTGTATCGGAAAAACTGGAATGTATTTTATTAGAGAAACGCCAGTCTGAACTTCCCAACTCGTCGTAAAAAGGCACAAGCTGATTCTTTTCCCGATCATAAAAAGAAAATCCCCCACCATAAGGATGTACCCAAAGATATCCGTTCACATCTTCGTGTATATGAAAAGAAGGACGTGAACGGTCGGCAGCAGTAGGTTCCACGCGTATCTGCTCACGTTTTAATATTCCGGTAAAAGGATTAAAGTGTGCAACAACTCCCGGTTCTTCCTGCTCAAACCACACTTCTGAAGTTTTGTCTACATATGCCGACACAATAGGGGCGGAAGGCAAGTCACGACAAGTTACATGAGAATAATGCACATATTCTTTCGTTTTCAAATTGTAAACAAAGAAACCGTCTGTAGAAGTAGCAATCACTACTTTATCCGGTTCTACACTGTTGATGGAACTAATGCGTGAGCGAGTTGGCAACTCAAGCAATTCGAATTGCCCGTTTTCTTTCTGATAACGCCATACACGCCCTCTGTCCGATCCGAAACAAATCTCCGTTTCATTCTCCTGTACTGCATAGAAAGCCTGCTTCGGATCCGAAAAGCGCTCTTTCGTTTCTACAAAATAGGATACCGGTGTTTTCTCCCCCGGACGAATTAAGCCCAAACCATTATCCGTAAGCAGCCATTCATTATTATCAGCATCCTGATATACCTTAAAAACTTTCGTAGCAGGAAAAAGCCCCGACTTTGCAGAATAAATTTCAGTAGCAAGGCGACCGGTCTGAGCAGAAGCAGTGACACGTATTGCACCGTCATTCTCCGTAAGCAACCAGACTGTCCCTCTTCGAAGGACACTGATCGCATTCACATTGGAATTACTCCCCGGCTGTCCGGCAGCAGGAACCTGCTCAAAGGTTTCTGTACGAGGATCGAAACGATGAGCCCGATTATCATAGGTCAACAACCATAAAAATCCGTCCGGATCTTCATACATCCGGTCGACGCGATTATTTGTCAAACTGATAAAATTTCCCTGACGTGCCTTATATGTTTTAAAAGAATAGCCATTAAAACGGTTAATACCATCCCAAGTCGAAAACCAAAGATTTCCTTTATGATCCTGTAAAATGCTCATTACAGTATTTTGTGACAAACCGTCTTCGGAAGAGTAATGGGTAAAAAAACAGTTCCGCTGGGCACTAATCACCAGCGCGATACTCAAAAATGCTATCAGAAATAAGATTCTTCTCATCATTTTATAAAATTCCATGCGGTAAAGATACAAATTAAACCGAATTTTGCCTTATTTTTATTTCTATTTTAATAAGACATAGGTATGATATACCCTCATTTAGTATCTCTTAAGTAGCTGGAATAAGTATAAAAAATAAGCTACAGGTAAAAAATCTTCCTTCCGGAATATGCCTTTTTTACCAAATATTATTTTGAAAGTTGTTTATTAAAGAAAGACAATATTTCTGCTTGCATTTCCTTACTACAGAAATGGGGCAATTCCCACAATTTTGTGATCAGTTTATCATCGGCATTCTGACTATTCCACACTGTATGCAACTGTGAATAAGCATTTTCTACTGCAGGAACAGGAAAAAGTTTATCATGCCGGCCATTAAAGAAAAGCATTGCTTTAGGGCAGGCAATAGAAACGATATGCGGATAATCCAAATACCGCCTTAAACCAGGTAACACATTGGCGTAATTCGAATCACCCTTCCCACGTCCGTAATGGGGGGAAAGCTGATATTCAGTGGTCGTCAGCCAACAAACAGCAGCACCGGCCTTTACCCTATCAGACAATGCCGATAACATCCAGGAACGATAAGCCCCCATCGAGAATCCCATGCAACCTATCCGATCAGCATCGACCTCTTTCAAAGAAGCAAGAAAGTCGGCAGTATACATATCCTCATATGAAATCGTACCGCTCCAACTGCGTCCCAACATTTCAAAGACACACGCCAAAGACTGCTGACTTTCATAACGTGCCCCCTCTTTCCGCCCGCGCTCTCCCCAGAAAAGAGCGTCTATGGAAATCACCACATATCCCTTAGAAGCCAGATAGTCACCAACATACTGGTCATCATAACATTGATGCACCCAATTATCGGCATCCGCCAATATTAAAGAATCAACATCGAAAGGCCGAATCATCTTCTCTTTCCCTATCGAAAAATGCGCACCATGATCATGTAACAGCACAACAGCCGGAAACGGGCCTTTCCCCGCAGGAACCAACAAGTAAGCGGGAACCCGGGAATAACCGGAAAGGTTGAAACGAATTTTTCGAGCTTCATAACCCGCCCGTTGTTCTATAGCCACAACTTCCATACCATATTCTTTGGCAACAGGCGGTGGAGCCAACATTGCATCCAGAACAATCGTACGGGCCATTTTCCGCCACTCGGAAAAATCAGTCTGGGCACTATTCCCCCATGCCATAGGATAGGTAAGTTCTTGTTTCATCTTTTCCAGAAAAAGCGGATAATCCTTTTCTATCTCATAGGAAGTGCTTTTTTGTGCCACAGCAGTCAAAAAAGCAATAGCTGTCAATATACTAACACCGATTCGTTTCAACATCCGAGTCTGTTATTATAAATTATCTCACTACCTTTACCAATGAATCTCCATTCTTCACCGGATTCCAGCCATCTCCACCTTTCAGGATATCTTCCATACGATATTCTTTCAGATCTTTTAATTGCCGGGAGAAAGCAGCACGCGCTTTCGGAGCAGCTCCTTCACCACTACTCTGATATTCGGCATAAAACACCGTTTTTTCTGCCTCTTTCTTACCCCAGTTATGCCACCCAGCAGGTTGTATATGTCCGCCCATATTGCAATGTATAAATACCGCCTTTGCATATGGACGCCAAGGACGGGAAAGATAAACTCCTTTCACGCCCTCATCGGCAGTTAGGGTACAATCATAAAAAACATAACCGTATTTTGACTCTTTATCGGTAGAAGGAGCTGTTATATATCCGTTTCTCTTACTATGGATGTGGCAACGATTGAATACAGCCGTAGACCAACCGAAAATAAAATCGACAGAACCCTCAATATAACAGTTCTCATAATACTGGCGACTGTTTTTACCATAAGTGTAAAGCGTATCCTGAAAACCCAGAAAGCGGCAATTCTTGAAAAAAGCACGATCTGCCGACACAAAACAAGCTACTGCCTGCCCCACCGGACCGGCAGTATTCTCAAAAGTTATATTCTCGGCATAAAAATCCGGTGCATAAATATAACAGGTAGACGAACCGGAAGTCCCCTTCGTTTCTCCGAAGACATTCTTTTTATCAGCATAATCGTCATAAGAAAGAACCGCTCCTTCCTGACCTATCAAAGAAACATTTATTTTACTTTCCGGTATCACGACTTTTTCTTTGTAGATACCTTTACGGACAAGAATAGTAGTACGCACATTTTTACGAAAATCGGGTACGGCATCAATGGCATCCTGAATAGTAAAAAAGTCACCGCTACCATCTTGTGCTACCACATAATCATAGTGACGAACGTATTTAGCCAATTCGGGAACAGCCTGTGCAATGGCATCCACTGCCAGACCGGCCACTACCCGGCCACCATATATATTAAGATGTGTATTATCTTCACGCCCTTTCGGAAAGGCCGGTACTTTGTTAGGCTCTACCCACATGAAAAGTTTCTTCGATTCTACAGGTCCTAAACCTTGAACCAATTCATGGGTTATCTTATTCATATCAATAAAAGGTACATTCAGCTTCTTCGCTACATTACGGGGAGATTCGATATAAGCGCCGTGCGTATCATACAAGGTATCGCCTTCTTGCGGCTGTTTCACTTCTCCGGCATCATGACGAGTGTCTTTACTGATACTTTCGTCTAACGGACGGACAAAATTACGACGTACAATCGCATTACAAAGTATCGGAATTCCTCCTTTTGCACGAGTTTCATTCACAAAACGGCTAAGGTTAGCATCAAAAGTCGTACCGGGATCCGTATGACGGTCTGCTTTAGGTTTCTCATCATTATGCCCGAATTGGATAATCACATAGTCTCCTTTTTTCACTTGAGAAATGACCTTGTCCCAGCGACCTTCATCAATAAAACTCTTGGAGCTCCGCCCATTCATTGCATGATTGTCGATACGTACTTCTTCACTGAAGAATCCGGGAAGCATCATTCCCCACCCCCGTTCAGGATTTCCTCCGGTAATATTTTTGTTAGCCATTGTAGAATCGCCTATCATAAAAATGGTAAGCACGGGTCTATCCGCTTTAAAAGCAGAAAGAAGAAAGAATAAACTTAAAAGAACAGCCAGCTTGTTTTTCATTTTTGTCGAAATCTATTTTATTGTTGTGCAAACTTACGGACTTTTTATCTGAATGACGTCTAAAAAACGTTGCTTTAGGTGGAATAATTGTATATTTGGACGTTTTTTTAAAGCATAAAGTATGAAAACAAGAAGTAAAACATTCATTTTAGAAAAAGAAAAGGCATGGGAACCGGCAGGCGAAGGTGTAGTTCGTCAGATCATGGGGTATGACGGACAGGTAATGCTTGTAAAGGTTAAGTTTGAAACCGGTGCAATCGGAACACCTCATACACACTATCATACCCAGACTACATATGTAGCAAGTGGCAAGTTTGAATTCACCGTAAACGGAGAGAAACAAATAGTAGAAACTGGAGACGGTATATATATCGAACCGGATGCAGAACATGGATGCACCTGCTTGGAAGCAGGAATATTGATTGACTGTTTTAGTCCGATACGAGCAGATTTTCTATAAAGGGTGTGACGGCACTGCCGCACACCCTCCTCTGCAAAGAATATCTTCCCTACTACACAGGTCATCACGACTTTATAATAAGGAGACTCTCTTATCTCTTATATGGATACCAATTACTACTATCCGTAAAAATATTCTCAATAGTATAACGCAGTGCCTCTTTAGAGGTCAACTGTTTAGCCCATTTCACTCTGCCGGCTGTGGCTGCGCCTTCACCTGTATTACCGAATTCCGCATAACGGGCAGTTTTCTCATTCTCTTTAGTGCGCCAGTTATCCCAGCCTTCAGGGCGGATATGGCTACCAAATTCGCAATTGAGGAAAGTAGTAGAAGCATACGGACGCCATGGACGCCCCAGATATACTTTGGTCACTCCGGGTGCAGCCGTCAACTTACAATTTTTGAACACATAACCGAATTCTACATTTTCCGGAGTCGATGCGGCCGTAATGTATGAATTCCGTTTGCTGTGGATCGTACAACGTTCAAACAATGCCGTCGCCGGACCAAAGATAAAATCAGTCGTTCCTTCTATATAACAATCTGTAAACAAAAGACGTGTTCCTTCTCTACCCGTATATATCGTATCCTGATTCCCCAATAAACGACAATGAATAAACATCAGCCTGTCTCCTTCGGTATGAAGAGCCACAGCCTGCCCAAGCGGTGCGGCATTATTCTCGATGGTCAGATTCTTAAATGTGATATCATTGCCTTCCACTTTCACAGTATAAGTGCGGAAAGTACCCATCTTATCGATATTAGCATGATCATCGTAGGTAATTATAGTACCTTCAGCACTCTCACCTACCAGCTGCACGTTCTTGACCCAAGAGGGAATTACCAGTTTTTCTTTATACAGTCCATCCTTTATATATATAGTAACGGTGTAATCCATAAAAGCCCGGACGGCCTCTACCGCTTCCTGAATAGTACGATATTCACCGGTTCCATCACGAGCAACTACGATAGTGTCTTGTTTTTGCTGTGCCTGTACTGTGCCGATGCAGGCCAGAAACAACAACAGACCTGCTTTCAATAACTTATTCATATGTTTTTATTTCTTCTGTAAACGTTCGTATTCCAAACTCGCCATAATAAACGGACCTACTGCTTTCGGGTCATTGCTGCGAATGGTTTCATTAATATAATAATCATAGTCTCCTGAACGATAATTCTTTCCGCCCAATCCGGCTACGGCACAGGCTTGGGTGATGGTGACCAATCCATCTTTGTCCACCTCGATAAAATTATCCAGAATACCTTTATATCCTTTCAATGCCACATCCAGATAAGAAGAGTCGATATATCCCATACGTACCGCTTTAAATAAAGAATAAACAAACATAGTTGAACAAGAAGATTCCAAATAATTACCCTTATCGCCACTACGATCGAGCACCTGATACCAAAGCCCGGTCTTAGGATCTTGTAAGCGTTTTACTTGTTCGGCGATATTATTAAGAATAACGAGCATGGAATCTCTTCCTGCCTCATGTTTCGGAATAAAATCGAGTGCATCGACAAATGCCATGGCATACCATCCCATAGCACGCCCCCAGCTATGTTTAGATTGCCCGGTAACAGGATCGGCCCAACGCTCCTTACGACTCACATCACAGGCATGACGATACAAGCCGTTTTTCGGATCGTATGTATGGCGAGCCACAGTGATAAACTGATTCACCACATCTGCATAATCTTTCACCCGGTTATTACGGAAAGCATATTCTGCATAAAAAGGTGAAGCCATATAAATACCATCCAGCCACATTTGATTCGGATAAATCTTTTTGTGCCAAAAACCGCCATCCTCGTTACGCGGATGCGTATCAAGCTGGCTACGCAATAAATCAATTGCTTTCTTGTATTTTTCATCCTTGGATTCCTCATAAATACGGAACAGAAATTTCCCGGAATTCAAACGGTCAATATTGTATTCGTGTAGTTTGTAAGTCACAATGCTACCATCATCATGAATCATTGTATCGGCATAAGCCAGTGCATAATCATATATCTTTTTTCCACCATAAGTATCATATACGTCGAGCATTGCTCCGAGTTCCAAGCCGTGACAATAATCCCATTTCAGTTTAGGTTGAAAATCCAGTTGCCACGATTCGGGACAACGAATCATCTCCGACTCCGTCATACGCACGGACCATGGAAGTTTATCACTCACTTTTTGGGCAGCCAACGAAACAGAGCAAAGCAAAGCCCCTATCACAAAAGTTTTACAAATTAAGTTTCTCTTCATTCTCATTTTTGTTATTGGTAATTAGATTTACTACTTAATGAGGCAAAGATAGCGACTCTTTTTATATAAGGTGTGGAGTTTTCGATTCAAAAGGTGTATTTATAAGTTTTCGTGCACGCAAACATACAATTTCGTGTACGATAACGTAGTTTTTCCGCATTTTTGGACGATTTTGGTATAAAACAGACAAAATTTACAGCAAAAGAGACAATAAATATGTTGATTTGCATCAAATAATGTGTATTTTTGGCCCAGAATCAGAACTAATAATTTTAAATCATTTATCATGAGTACAATTCAAAATGCTATGGGTAAAATGACAAACTACAGATGGACTATCTGCGCTATGTTATTTTTCGCGACAACTGTAAACTACCTCGACCGTCAGGTGCTCTCGCTGACGTGGGATGAATTTATCAAACCGGAATTCCACTGGGACGAATCACATTATGGAACTATTACCTCTGTATTTTCCATTGTATATGCAATCTGTATGTTGTTTGCCGGACGTTTCATCGACTGGATGGGAACAAAGAAAGGTTTCCTTTGGGCAATCGGTGTATGGTCGGCAGGTGCATGTCTCCACGCCTTATGTGGAGTAGTAACCGAGCACTTTGTAGGTCTTCACAGTGCTGCGGAATTAGCTTCCGCAACAGGTGCCACAGTGGTTACAATCGCTACCATCAGTATGTACTGCTTCCTTGCTGCCCGTTGTGTATTGGCACTCGGTGAAGCAGGTAACTTCCCGGCAGCCATTAAAGTTACTGCCGAGTACTTCCCCAAAAAAGACCGTGCTTATGCCACCTCTATTTTTAACGCCGGTGCATCTATCGGTGCATTAATTGCTCCGCTGACTATTCCTATTTTAGCTAAAGTATGGGGTTGGGAAATGGCATTTATCGTTATTGGTGGTCTCGGCTTTATTTGGATGGGTTTCTGGGTATTCATGTACACAGCCCCTTCAAAGAGTAAACACGTGAACAAAGCCGAATTGGAATACATTGAACAAGATAAGCACGAAGAAGGTGCCGCTCCACATGTAGAAGAGAAAGACCAGAAAAAAATGAAATTCTGGCAGTGTTTCAGCTACAAACAGACTTGGGCTTTTGCTTTCGGTAAATTTATGACCGACGGTGTATGGTGGTTCTTCCTTTTCTGGACTCCTTCTTATTTATTCACACAATTCGATATCAAAACATCCAGCCCATTGGGTATGGGATTGATCTTTACGCTATATGCCATTACCATGTTGTCTATTTACGGTGGTAAACTTCCTACTATCTTCATCAATAAAACAGGTATGAACCCCTACGCTGCCCGTATGAAAGCGATGTTGATCTTCGCATTCTTCCCGTTGGTAGTATTGTTGGCACAACCGTTAGGTACTATTTCTCCTTGGTTCCCCGTAATCATGATCGGTATCGGTGGAGCTGCTCACCAGTCCTGGTCGGCTAACATTTTCTCTACTGTAAGTGATATGTTCCCTAAAACAGCGATTGCAAGTATCACGGGTATCGGTGGTATGGCCGGTGGTTTCGGCTCTATGATTCTTCAGAAAGTAGCTGGTAACCTGTTTGTATATGCAGACGAAACTCAAATGACTTTCATGGGATTTGAGGGTAAGCCAGCCGGTTACTTCATTATCTTCTGTGTTTGTGCAGTAGCCTACCTCATCGGTTGGACCGTAATGAAGGCATTGGTTCCGAAATACAAACCTATCGTTTTGGATTAATCTTTCCACACATAAATGTTTATAAATAGTAAAAGCTGTGTCGACAGGTAGTCGGCACAGCTTTTTTTATTTATTAAAAGAAGTTGACGTTACTTCCCTTTTCCTTGGCTTTACTACAAGCGAAGGCAAACTACACCCTAACATAATAAAATGAACTTGTTTATTTTATTCTACTCTCGGTTTGCATTATCTTTGCATGCATGGAAAATAAGGAGATAAAAGAATCGTTTGATATTTTGTTGACTGTCTGCCGCATCGATGATAACAAGCTCGACATAGCCTATAAACAAATGCGTGACCTGCTCGAACGCCTCTGCCGTAGCCAGATGCAGAACGAAAGCCTGCAAATGACCGACCTGTCCGCACGAATCAGTTTTGTAGCTGCACGCACCGGTTTATCAGCCATAGAACAGAATCGCCTGCATACTTTCCGCCTGACTTCAAATGGCGTACTGAACCGTAGAACAGAGCCCGAACGGGAAAAATTATTGCGCGACGCAAAGACTCTCGCTTTTTTCCTGAAAAAACTCTCGGGAACCGACATTCCGGATGAATTATATAGATTGCTGCCCAAAACAGATCCCACTTATATCATCGCTCCGCCCACTCGCAGAAAAATAGAACGTATGCGGGTATGCTTCCAACATTCCGATGAACATTTCCTATATGTAACACCACTGGACAGTATCGCCGATGAACCGTTACGGGTGCGCTACAATATCCCCCAATTCAACGAAGAGTTTGCAGAAACATGCAAACTCCTTTGGCAGCATGCACAGCTCAACCTCCTGGATATAAACGTAGACGACAACGGAATACTCAATCCTGCTTTCATCGTTCTCGAACCGGACTATCTGATAGATATCAGCTCGCTCGCCGAGTGTTTCCGGGAGTATGGTCATCATCCGGCCAATTATTTTCTGGCACGTTTACAACCCATTGAAAATGCGCGTCCATTATTATTAGGAAATATAGCCAACCTCTTTCTGGACGAATGGATCCACGCAAACGGAGAAGTAGACTATCTTTCGTGTATGCAAAAGGCCTTCCGCCGTTACCCCATTGAACTGGCTGCCTGCGCCGATCTACAGGATAAGGAAAAGGAGCGTCAATTCTTTGAAGATTGCAAAATGCACTTTGAACACATCCGGGAAGTAGTAACCGAAACGTTCCATGCCCCCGGATATGAAATGGATAAGAGGGATGCCGTACTCGAACCTTCGTACATTTGTGAAGCACTTGGTTTACAAGGACGTCTCGACTATATGCAACGGGATATGTCGTCATTCATTGAAATGAAATCCGGTAAAGGAGACGAATACAGTATCCGTAATAAAGTAGAACCGAAAGAAAACAATAAAGTACAGATGTTACTCTACCAGGCGGTACTTCAATATTCAATGAAGATGGACCACCACCGCGTAAAGGCTTACCTGCTTTATACACGTTATCCTCTGCTCTATCCGGCCCGCCCGTCATGGGCTATGGTACGCCGGGTGATCGACCTTCGAAATCGCATCGTAGCCGAAGAATACGGTATACAATTACATAACAGCCTTGAATATACTGCTGCCAAATTACAGTCAATCCAAGCGCAAACTCTCAATGAACGGGGATTACAAGGCCGTTTTTGGGAACAATACCTGCGTCCCTCCATTGATATATTCGCACAACATCTCGCCGCTCTTTCTCTTCTGGAACAAGCCTATTTCTATGCCTTGTATAATTTTATAACCAAAGAGCTTTATACCTCCAAATCCGGAGACGTAGACTACGAAGGACGTACAGGAGCTGCTGCCTTATGGCTTTCTACACTTGCCGAAAAATCAGAAGCCGGAGAAATTCTTTATGACCTGCGCATCAAAGAGAATCACGCAGCCGACGAGCATAAAGCCACTATCATCTTATCCAGAGAAATACTCCGGGAAGAAGCTTTACCCAACTTCCGGCAAGGAGACTCCATAGTGTTGTACGAACGCAATGCAGTTACCGATAATGTCACCAACAAAATGGTATTTAAAGGTAATATCGAAACAATCACTGAAGAAGAGATACATATCCGCCTACGCGCCAGTCAGCAGAATTCCTCTGTCCTTCCCCCTGACAGCCTGTATGCCATCGAACATGACACAATGGATACCACTTTCCGCAATATGTACTACGGACTGTCAGCTTTTGCGTCGGCAACAAAAGACCGCCGGGATCTGCTTCTCGCCCAACGCTCCCCTGCCTTTGACGAATCGTTCATTCCCCGCATCACTGCCGCCACCGATGATTTCTCCCGTGTTGCCCTTAAAGCACAAGCGGCCAAAGATTATTTTCTGCTGATAGGCCCTCCAGGAACAGGAAAGACCTCTTGTGCCCTCAAAAAAATGGTAGAAACCTTCCACCGGGACGAACAGGCACAGATACTTCTGCTATCATATACTAACCGTGCCGTAGATGAGATTTGTAAATCACTCTCTTCCATCCGCCCCAAAGTGGACTTTATCCGCATAGGCAGCGAACTGTCTTGTGAGGAGACCTATCGCAGCCATCTGATAGAAAATGAACTGTCAGCTTGTATGCGCCGTTCGGAAGTGACCGACCGTATTACACGTTGCCGGATATTCATAGGTACAGTAGCCTCCATTTCCGGCAAGCCAGAACTCTTCCGCCTGAAAAAATTCGATGTAGCCATTGTCGATGAAGCAACTCAGATTCTTGAACCTCAGTTATTGGGTATCCTTTGTGCCCGTAGTATGTCGGGGGATAATGCCATTGGCAAATTTATCCTTATAGGCGATCACAAACAGCTCCCAGCCGTCGTTCTTCAACGTGAAGATCAATCTGAAATACACAATGAAACACTGCGTGCCATCGGACTAACAAACCTTAAAGATTCTCTTTTTGAGCGTCTTTACCGCAACACCCAAAACTACTCCCATCCCTCCAAAGATAATATATCTCCCTATCCCCATTTCACTTCTCCCGCCTCACTTCTCTCCGACATGCTTTGCCGACAAGGACGTATGCACCCCGAAGTAGCCCTTTTTGCCAACCGTACTTTCTACGAAGGGCGCCTGTTACCCGTAGGATTACCTCATCAACTGGAAAATTCAGCAGGCATCACGCGCCTCGCTTTCTATCCGTCCGAACCGGAACCCGCAGGAGCGCCGGCCAAAACGAATCGTTCCGAAGCTCGTATCGTTGCCCGACTGGCATTAGACGTTTATCAAAAAAACGAAAAAGAATTCAACACAGCACAAACTTTGGGTATTATCACTCCTTATCGTAGCCAGATAGCACTCATCAAACAAGAAATTGCCCGATTAAACATTCCGATGCTTAACAGGATACTTATCGACACAGTCGAACGTTTTCAAGGGAGTGAACGGGATGTCATCATTTATTCGTTCTGTGTCAACTACCCTTACCAACTCAAATTCCTCTCGAACTTAACGGTGGACAACGGAATATTGGTAGACCGAAAATTAAATGTAGCAATGACCCGTGCCCGAAAACAGATGTTTATTACAGGAGTTCCCAATCTACTGAAACTGAATCCCATTTACGATAATTTGATGAAATCAATGCCCTCAACAGTCAGAATGGACGAATAAGCAAGGATCTTTCGAAATAATACGGAAGGTTATTAATTTTTATTCTCTCTTTATGCGCTTTATTAACACCTAAATAATGAACAAACCGCTATATTTGCATCACGTTTTTTTCATAGAGATTTAGATTTAAGGTTAGAAGAATTGCGGAAGTCGTGAGACTTCCCTTTTTTTCGCTTTAACGTTTACTGCCTTTTCAATTTTTTCAAAGCAAGTAAACAAGAAAAGCCGCTTCGAGAGAAGAGGCTTTTTCATTTTCATATTTCTGTATCAAGTATTTACTCCACCGGCACACAAATTTCTGTCAATAACTCCTCAGGAGGCGTATTACCCGGATTATTCAGATACACCTCATAACCACGTGCATCACTGATCTTATAGCCGCTTTCGGGAATCCAATGCCCATAAATCGTATCATACACCGCTCCCAGATTAGAATAAGGTCCTTTATAGCGAAATACCAGATATTTTCCCCTCGGAATTTCCTTCACACCTATTTCACCCTTGGGTTGTACTGCTATGGGAACAGTAAAACAAACATCTGTCCGCAAATTCTTAGTCTCGGTCACCTTCGGATCATCATGAAATATGCAAATATATTCCATACATCCGGTATATATCTTCTCTTCATTTACATAAGCATACAGTTTTTTCCATGCTTCGCAATATGCCAAAGCCATATATGCGCCTGTCAAACGAACATAAATCACCTGCTTCGGCTGTTGTTCACGTACTTCCATTGTCACATCCAGTTCCGGATTCACTTCCATTGGTTTCATAATAATGTGGTCTTTATTGTTTCGATATTCATTGGGTGAAATACCATAAAATTGTTTAAAGACTTTCGACAACGACGAAGGAGAAGCATATCCTATCTGATAAGCAATATCACTTACAGGCATTGTACTATAACGTAACAATCGGGCTGCGGTCTCGATTCTTGTACGCACAATAAATGCTCCCAACGGTTCACCTAAAAATGCTTTCATAATGCGGTGAAAGTGATAAGGCGAGAAATGAGAAATTTCGGCCAGTCTTTCCAAATCTATTTCTTCACCTAAATGATTGTTGATATACTCCACCACCCTATTTACACACTGGTGATACTCTTGGGTTGTCGCCATTCTTTGTTCCATATTCTTTGATTGTTTCACGCAGCAAAGATAAGGACACCCACCGGAGCAAACTTTTCCAATCTTGCTAACTTCAGAAATTATTTATTTAAATTTGTGCCGTAAACATACGAAAAAGATGAAAGAGATAAAAATAATTGCATTCGATGCAGACGATACACTTTGGAGCAATGAACCGTTCTTCCAGGATATAGAACGAGAATATACCGGATTATTAAGTTCTTACGGAGAGCCCAAAGAGATATCTGCCGAGTTGTTTCACACAGAAATGGACAATCTGGAACGTTACGGTTACGGTGCGAAAGGATTTACGCTATCGATGATAGAAACCGCATTGCGCATCAGTAAGCAGAAAGTGCCATCAGAAACAATAGAAAAGGTTCTTCTTTTAGGTAAATCCCTACTGGACATGCCAATAGAGTTACTGCCCGAAGTCGAAGAGACCTTAGAGATTCTAAAACAAAGTAAACGCTATCAATTAGTAGTGGCCACCAAAGGAGATTTACTGGATCAGCAACGAAAGCTGCAACGCTCCGGTCTCTCCCCCTACTTTGACCATGTGGAAATTATGTCAGACAAGACAGAAAAAGAATATGCCAAACTTATAGAAAATCTACGAATAACTCCCAATCAGTTTCTAATGGTGGGCAACTCGCTGAAATCGGATATCCAGCCGGTATTGGCTCTCGGTGGCTATGCGATGCATATACCTTTCGAAATAATGTGGCAGCATGAAGTAGTAGAACATTTTGAGCATCCCCGGCTCTACCAATTGAAAAAATTGGGAGAATTAACCAAACTACTTCAGCTCACCCACTAATGCAAAAGTTGCAGAAAACATCGGAACGAATGAGTGTCAGTAATATATGTTTAGGAGGCTTTCCATGAAAAGCTATTCGTTACGCGACTTTCTTTGTATAAGATTCCGACCATTTTGGCACATTATCCACCTAGAATTTACCAACTTCACCTTTTTGCTTAATCGCCCTATTCATCGGCAATGCAGGGTGAAAGGCTACTCTCGTTTTCCTGCATCTGTGCTTACGACTCGTATGCACGGTGCTTATAACTCGTATGCACGGTGCATACGGATCGTAAGCACCAAGCATATGGACGGTGAACACGATACCCGAAAAATATCAAACAGGCACTTGGAAGTCTATACCGAATGATATATCACTACATTGAATAATTATTCATCTTCGATTTCCGTTTTCGGTTTATCCTTAATCATCAGAATACTCATCTCGTAAAGTAGATAAAGCGGTATCGCCACGACACTCAACGTGAAAGGATCTCCTGTAGGAGTAATGATGGCAGCAGCAATCACAATAATGACGATAGCATGCCGACGGTATTTTCTCAAGAACGATTTATTGACAAGCCCCAACAGCGAAAGTAGCCACGTCACCAAAGGCAACTCGAATGCCAACCCCATGCAGAGCACTAACATCATAAAATTATCTATATATGAATTGAGTGAGATTACATTCTCTATCTCTGCACTAAGCTGATAAGTGGACAAGAAACGAAGTGTCAACGGATACACCATAAAATATCCCAGCAATACTCCCAGAAAAAACATAAAAGTACCGATTGTCAGTGCTTTCCGTACACCACGACGTTCATTTGGATAGAGTGCCGGATTAATAAACCGCCATATCTCAAAAAAGATATAAGGCATGGCTGTCACTACCGACATCCAGAATGCCGTAGACATATGTATAAAAAAAGGAGCAGCCAGATTAATATTTACCAGTTTCACCTGAAACTCCTGTGTAAAAAAATCATCTGTCAGATCAAACGTCTTGCCGATGTATCGTAACAAGTCATAAAACACAAAGTCATTGTGACAAGGAGCCAGCACTACGTTATCAAACAAATAGGGCATAGCGATGAAATATCCCACCGCCAGTACAAACCAAACTCCAATGACACGAAACAACACCCGGCGCAACTCGTCCAGATGGTCCCAGAAAGTCATTTCAGCCATGGCTATTTCTTATCCTTGTCTGTTGTTTTAGCCGGTTCGTCGATCTCGTCTTTCGCTTTATTAATCTCCTCTTTCGCTTCGTTTACACCATCCTTGAAACTCTTTACGCCTTTACCAAGGCCACGCATCAATTCGGGTATCTTCTTTCCACCAAAAAGCAAAAGGATCACGAGGGCAATAATAATCCATTCGGAACCACTGGGTAAAAAGCCTAATAATAATAAGTTTGTCATAAGATAGTAAAGTATATATAAGTTTGGGGACAAATATAGTGATTTCGTTAGAAAGAGAAAAAGAACTTTGAGAATTAGTGATAAGCGATCAGTGATTAACAGGCCGCGCTGTTACACTGCATAGTACTAAGCACTTATCACTAATCCCTAATTTCCTAATCCTGATAATACACTCGCTTCACCCGCGTTGAAACGCTCGTAAGTACTTCATAAGGTATCGTATCAAGCACATCAGATAATACGGTAATCGGCAAGTCATCTCCGAAGATAATAGCAGGATCTCCCTCTTGACAGTCGATGCCGGTCACATCGATCATACAGACATCCATACAAATATTGCCTACATAAGGGGCTTTTTTTCCATTAACCAGACAGTAAGCATGTCCGCATCCCAAATGACGATTCAACCCGTCGGCATAACCGATAGGAATGGCCGCAATACGTGACGGACGCTCCAAATGTCCTTTACGGCTATACCCCACCGTATCTTCGGCCGCGACATCACGTATCTGCAAAATAGTGGTTTTCAATGTACTGACATTGTTTATGACCGAATTATCAATGGGGCTGACCCCATACAGCCCGATGCCCAGACGAACCATATCAAACTGCGCACCCGGAAAACGCTCAATTCCTGCCGTATTGCAGATATGACGCAGAATTTTATGCGGAAAAGCCCGTTGCAATTCAACCGAGGCGCGTTCGAATATCTCAATTTGCTGACGTGTAAAGGCATCAAACTGAGGAGAATCGCTCCCCACAAAATGTGAGAATACCGAGCGTGGAATCAATGCATTCTGGTTCTTCAGCCGCCGTATTAACAGAGGAACGTCCCCTTCGGCAAATCCAAGACGGTGCATTCCGGTATCCAACTTAATATGCACAGGAAAATTGGTAATACCTTCTTTCTCGGCAGCCTTCACCAATGCATCGAGCAAATGGAAGTTATATACTTCGGGTTCGAGTTTATAATCGAACATCGTTTTAAAAGAGGTTAGCTCCGGATCCATGATGATAATGGAAGAGGTAATGCCTGCTTTGCGCAATTCCGCTCCTTCATCAGCCACAGCCACGGCCAAATAATCTACCCGATGTTCCTGCAAAGTCTTAGCTATTTCATAAGAGCCGGCTCCATAAGCAGAAGCTTTTACCATGCAGACCATTTTTGTTTCCGGCCGGAGCATGGCACGATAGTGATTCAAGTTGGCTACCATAGCACCCAGATTCACTTCCAGTATCGTCTCATGCACTTTCAGTTCCAAAGCATCCGAAACCAAATCAAAGTTGAATGCACGCGAACCCTTTATCAAAATCACTTCATTGTGTAAGCCGTTCAGAAGTTCTGATGCCATCAATTCGTCTGTAGTATGGAAAAAATACTTTTCCATATCGAAGCGTGCAGCAGAGGAACAAATTTCAGGTCCCACACCGATAATCTTTTCAATGCCCCTACTTTGTACCAATTGGGCCACTTTACGGTAAAGTGTCGTCGTACTCTGTCCGGTTTCCAAAATATCCGAAAGGATAAGTGTACGTTTCATTCCTTTTGCTTCGGAACGACGTACCAGAAAGTCAAGAGCAATATCAAGTGAAGCCAAATCGGAATTATAACTATCATTGATAAGTATACATCCCTGCTTTCCCTCCTTCACCTCCAGACGCATGGCCACGGGCTCGAGACGTACCATTCGTTCTGTTATCTGATCGGCAGGCATCATCAGATAAAGACAGGCTGCCAGGCAATTGAGTGAATTTTCGATAGATGCATCATCAATTAAAGGGATACAGAAGGTATTATCCATTTCCAGATAACGATATGAAATAACCGTATGATCTTCTTTCTTCAATATCTTGCTTATATATAGAGGACGCTCGGCATCCTTGCAGCTCCAAGCTATCTCACGAGCCGTAAGCATCGATTTTGCCACGCAATTGCTTATCAGTTCATTATCGGCATTATAAATTACGACATCGCAATTTTTAAAAAGGCTGAGTTTCTCCATACACTTTTCCTGCAAGGAGAAAAAGTTCTCCTGGTGTGCCCCACCAATATTAGTAAGAATACCGATAGATGGCTTGATCATGTTCGCCAAAGCACGCATCTCTCCCATCTCAGAAATACCAGCCTCGAAGATGGCCAGTTCCGCCTCCTCATTCATCTGCCATACGGAAAGAGGCACACCGATCTGTGAATTATAACTGCGCGGTGAACGCACAATAATACGGTCAGGACTGAGCAACTGATGCAGCCACTCCTTTACAATCGTTTTTCCATTACTCCCCGTAATACCTATTACAGGTATCTGAAACTGTTCACGATGCTGTTCAGCTAACTTCTGAAGAGCTTTCAACGGATTACTGACGATTAGAAAGTTAAAAGCTGAAAGCCCTTGTTTAGTTGAAAGTTGAAAGTTGAAAGTTGAAAGTTGAAAATCAGAAGTCAGTGTACTGTCAACATCTCCCGTCTCCATTCTCCCATCTCCCTTCTCTTTGCTCCACTCATCGAAATCCTCTTGTGATAAAACGAAATTCCGCACACCGCGTTCATAAAGATCGGGGATGTATCGTGCTCCTTTGTTTCGTTTCGTAGTCAGGGCAAAAAAGAGAGTTTCTTCGGGAAAACTGAGTGAACGGCTATCTGTAAGTAACCAGTCAACAGTGGCTTCCAAGGTACCGACCCTGCGGGCACCCATACGTTCGGCTATTGTTTCAATCGTATATGACATAAATAATTAATTAATTTGCCCATGTGCCCATATGCCAATTAGCTGCGCTATAGCAATACACCGCATAACAATCGGCACATTAGCATATTGGTGCATTGGCACATTATTGAGACATTGGCACATTATCGAGGCATTATTCAAACTCTAAGTACGGGTATTTTCGGTTAAGTCGTTCTATTTTTAACACAATTTGTCCTAAAAATCTTTTATGCTCCTCAGAGTCGGGATGAAAGGGGCGATGTGCCAGCGCTTTACGAATACTTTCACATTCATCCATAATCTTTTTTGTTTCATCAGAAAAGAAAACATCGGAAAAGCGTTCCCACAGATAATTTACTGCTAAAGGAGAAGGATGAAGCATATCATCGGCATAGAAGCGATAGTCACGCAATTCGTCAAGCATAATCTCATAAGAAGGAAAATAAAAAACTGTGGTAGGAAAAAAGCTCTGTAATTGTTCTATTGCCAAAAGCAACGTTGCCTTGCTGAGCTGGTTAGCATGCATACCGTCACGGATATGACGGATCGGGCTTACGGTAAAAAGCACTTTCAAAGTAGAATTCTGATTTCGAAGTTCTTTCAGGAATCGCGTATACTCATCGACGATCTCATCTACCGTCAACATTCTACGGGTGAACAGTTTCTCCGGCTGCTTATGACAATTCGATACGATACGCCCCGTCTCTCGTTGCTGATACACAAAAGTTGTCCCCCAAGTCAGCAGCAGCCAGTCCGTACGGCTCATCCGGTCGTGAGCTTGCCGTAAACGATCATTGATCTGCTGCAACGCCTCCTCAACCGAAACTGCTGAAAAAGCCCCGTGATGCATCGGACTATGCCAACAATCACGAAAGAAGAAAAGATCGGATGCTGTATATTGCTTTCCCGAAAGAATCTCTTGCAATGCTTCCAATACAGAAAAAGGATTATATAATATTCCGAAAGGGTTGACGTCACAGTGAAAAGAGTTCTCTTTCAACTGCCGGCCGATATTCTCGGCAAAACAAGAGCCCATCAGCAACAGTCGTTGCGCATGAGTGATAGGTGGCAAACCCTTTGGTAATTCAACAGGGGTAGAGAAGTTCATCATTGGCACATTTATCAAATCACGCGAAAATAGGGAAAAAATCGGAACGGAAAAAACAATCGGTTCATTTTTTATCAGGAAATGAAACCTCTCCCCAACCCCGCAATATTTTCGTACAAAAATATAACATTACTGCTTTTTCACATCAAAAAAGAATGTCTTTCCTTTTCTTTTCGTATTTTTGCATACTAAATTCTGTCGGAACATGAAGAACGAAACCACATATAGCTTGCTAAACGCATTGGATAACCCCGAAGACTTGCGGCGACTCACGCCTGAGCAACTACCCGAGGTGTGTCATGAATTACGGCAAGACATCATCAAAGAAGTCTCCTGCAATCCGGGACACTTTGCTGCCAGTCTGGGAGTGGTAGAACTCACCGTAGCCCTGCATTACGTGTTCAATACTCCTTACGACCGCCTCGTCTGGGACGTAGGACATCAAGCTTACGGACATAAAATCCTTACCGGACGCCGCGACACCTTTTCCACCAATCGTAAAATGGGAGGTATCCGGCCTTTCCCCTCACCCGAAGAAAGTGAATACGATACTTTTACTTGCGGACATGCTTCCAACTCCATCTCAGCAGCATTGGGCATGGCAGTGGCAGCCATGAAAAAAGGAGAACGCGACCGCCATGTGGTAGCCGTCATCGGCGACGGATCGATGAGTGGCGGACTGGCTTTCGAGGGGCTCAACAACGTTTCATCCACCCCTAACAATCTGCTTATCATACTGAATGATAACGATATGGCCATCGACCGCAGCGTGGGCGGAATGAAACAATATCTCTTTAACCTTACCACCTCCAACCGCTACAATCAGTTAAGATTCAAGACTTCACAACTGCTCTTCAAAATGGGTATCCTAAATGAAGATCGCCGCAAGGCACTTATCCGTTTGGGAAACAGTTTGAAATCGCTCGTCGCACAACAACAAAACATCTTCGAGGGAATGAACATCCGTTATTTCGGCCCGGTAGACGGACATGACGTACAAAATATCGCTCGTATCTTGCGGGATATCAAAGATATGGAAGGCCCTAAAGTACTGCATCTTCACACCATTAAAGGAAAAGGATTCGAACCGGCCGAAAAGCATCCGGGAATCTGGCATGCACCGGGCAAATTCGACCCGGAAACAGGGAAAAGACTGATTGCCGATACGAACGGAATGCCACCACTCTTTCAAGATGTCTTCGGACATACGCTGGTGGAACTGGCCGAACAAAACCCGCGCATCGTGGGGGTAACGCCTGCCATGCCTACAGGATGTTCCATGAATTTCTTAATGGAACAAATGCCCGGACGCGCTTTCGACGTAGGCATCGCCGAAGGACATGCTGTGACTTTCTCCGGAGGAATGGCGAAAGACGGCCTTTTGCCTTTTTGTAATATCTACTCCTCATTTATGCAACGTGCCTACGACAATGTGATTCATGACGTGGCCATCCAGCGATTGCCCGTCGTGCTATGTCTCGACCGTGCCGGATTGGTAGGTGAAGACGGTCCTACGCATCACGGAATGTTCGACCTGGCATACATGCGTCCGATCCCCAACTTGACCGTCTCCTCTCCGATGGACGAACACGAACTACGCCGGCTAATGTATACGGCACAGTTACCGGACAAAGGGCCGTTCGTTATCCGTTATCCGCGTGGACGGGGAGTGTTGGTGGACTGGAAGTGCCCGCTCGAAGAAATACCCGTAGGACGGGGACGAAAACTAAAAGAGGGCCGTGATTTGGCCGTCATCACCATCGGTCCGATAGGAAATACGGCCGCACATGCCATCGCACAAGTAGAGAAAGAGAACCCTAAACAAAGTATAGCCCATTATGACTTACGCTTTCTCAAACCATTAGACGAAGAGCTCCTACACGAAATAGGAACACGATTCAACCACATTATCACCATAGAAGACGGCATCAAAGCCGGAGGCATGGGAAGTGCCGTACTTGAATTCATGGCTGATCATGGATACAGTCCGAAACTACAGCGTATCGGTATCCCCGATCATTTCATTGAACACGGGACGGCAGCGCAGCTATATGCCCTCTGCGGCCTGGATGAAGAAGGCATCAAGAAAGTGCTAAAAGGTGAAAAGTGGGAAAAAAATGCCAGAATAAACGGTAATGGAATAAAAATACAAACTGTGGACGAAAAAGCACATCTCAGTAACTAAATAAACGAAGCATAACAGCAGACAAAAATGAAGATTATCATTGCCGGTGCCGGCAACGTAGGCACCCATCTGGCCAAACTGCTCTCCCGTGAGCGGCAGGATATCATATTAATGGACGACGACGAAGAGAAACTCAGTACTTTGAGCAATAATTTTGACTTGATGACCGTCACTGCATCCCCTTCTTCCATCTCCGGATTGAAAGAAGTAGGCGTAAAAGAAGCCGACTTGTTCATCGCCGTCACTCCGGACGAAAGCCGAAACATGACAGCCTGCATGCTGGCTCACAATCTGGGTGCACTGAAAACCGTAGCACGCATCGACAATTACGAATACCTGTTACCCAAAAACAAAGAGTTCTTCCAAAAGTTAGGAGTAGATTCGCTCATCTACCCCGAGATGCTGGCCGCCAAAGAGATCGTATCCTCCATGCGTATGAGCTGGGTACGTCAATGGTGGGAATTCTGCGGAGGAGCACTGATCCTGATAGGTGCCAAAATGCGTGAAAAGGCAGAAATTCTGGACATCCCCCTCCACCAACTCGGAAACCCCAACATTCCTTATCATGTGGTAGCTATCAAACGTGGCACAGATACTATTATTCCCCGGGGTGACGACACCATCAAACTGAATGACATCGTTTATTTCACCACCACCCGAAAATACATTCCTTATATCCGGAAAATCGCCGGAAAAGAAGATTATGCCGATGTACGCAATGTCATGATCATGGGAGGAAGCCGTATTGCTGTGCGAACGGCACAGTATGTACCCGACTACATGCAAGTGAAAATTGTAGACAACGACCTCAACCGTTGCAACCGCCTGACAGAATTACTGGACGATCGTACCATGATTATCAACGGAGACGGCCGCGATATGGACCTGCTCATCGAAGAAGGTCTCAAAAACACAGAAGCTTTTGTGGCACTGACCGGAAACTCCGAAACGAACATCCTCGCCTGCCTTGCCGCCAAACGTATGGGTGTGAATAAAACAGTGGCAGAAGTAGAAAACATTGATTATATAGGCATGGCGGAGAGTCTTGACATCGGCACGGTAATCAACAAGAAGATGATTTCCGCCAGCCACATCTATCAAATGATGCTGGATGCGGACGTCAGTAACGTAAAATGCCTCACATTCGCCAATGCCGACGTGGCCGAATTTACCGTAAAGGCAGACTCTAAAATTACCAAACACCTCATCAAGGATCTGGGATTGCCTAAAGGAACTACCATCGGCGGTATGATCCGGAACGGTGAAGGTATCCTTGTCACCGGAGACACGCTGGTGCGTGCAGGTGACCACGTGGTAGTGTTCTGCCTGAGTATGATGATCAAGAAAATAGAAAAATACTTTAATTAATTGTCAATTGTCAATTAAATATGATTAATTCTAAAATGATATACCGCATCACCGGATTTCTGCTATTAATAGAAACAGCCATGCTATTGTGTTGCGGAGGGGTATCGTTACTGTATCATGAAGATGATCTGATAAGTTTTCTGCAATCGGCAAGTCTCACTGCATTGATGGGAGTGGTATTACTTTTTATCGGACGCGGAGCCGAGAAACAATTGGGACGCCGCGACGGATATGTCATCGTTACTGTTGCCTGGCTGGCTTTCTCTCTTTTCGGAATGCTCCCCTTCTATCTGAGCGGTTATATCCCTTCGATCACAAATGCTTTTTTCGAAACCATGTCCGGTTTCAGCAGTACAGGAGCCACTATATTAAACGATATAGAAAAACTCCCCCACGGTTTGCTCTTCTGGCGTAGCATGACGCAATGGATCGGCGGATTGGGAATCGTATTTTTCACTATAGCCGTACTCCCGATATTCGGTGTGGGAGGTATTCAGGTATTTGCCGCCGAAGCCAGCGGACCGACACATGACAAGGTACACCCGCGCATCGGTATCACTGCCAAATGGATATGGGGTATTTATGCCGGGCTAACAGGAACACTGATCATTCTATTAATGTTCGGCGGAATGAATATTTTCGACAGCATATGCCATGCTTTCGCAACCACCAGTACCGGAGGGTTCTCTACCAAACAGGCCAGCATCGAATATTATCACTCTCCTTATATAGAATATGTGATCTCTATCTTCATGTTTATATCAGGTATCAACTTCACCTTATTATTATTGTTCGTCAACGGAAAGCTCAAAAAATTTGTCCACGATGCCGAATTGAAATGGTATTTCTGGTCCGTGACAGGTTTTACGATAGGAATTGCCGCTATTCTCTATTATAACAGTTCGATGGGGGTAGAAGAGGCTTTCCGTAAATCACTCTTTCAGGTAGCTTCTCTCCACACATCTACGGGATTTGCAACAGCCGATTATATGACGTGGCCGGCGATAACATGGGGCATGCTAACCGTAATTATGATTATGGGTGCCTGTGCCGGTAGTACCACAGGAGGTATAAAAAGCATCCGTCTGGTTATACTGGCCAAAGTTTCAAGAAACGAATTCAAACACATCATACATCCCAACGCCGTGCTTCCGGTACGGGTAAACAAACAGGTTATCTCTCCCTCCATACGTTCTACCGTGTTAGCATTCACTTTCTTGTATACCGTACTAATTATCGCCGGCACATTGGCAATGCTCGGGTTAGGAGTCGGCCTGACGGAATCATTGGGATGTACCATCTCCAGTCTGGGAAACATGGGACCAGGACTCGGCCTGTGTGGTCCTGCTTACTCATGGAACGAACTGCCCGATGCTGCTAAATGGCTGATGTCATTTTTTATGTTGCTCGGACGTCTCGAGTTATTTACGGTTTTATTATTATTCAGCTCCGATTTCTGGAAAAAGAATTGATCTAAATCAATTCAGAGTGCTAAAAAACCTTTTTTGTCATGCAGAGATTGCAAAAAGAATGAATTTAAATTCTATATTTGCAGCCGTTTAAAAGCGAAATATGAAACAAAGCTTAAAATATGGCATATTATTGATATTTGCCCTATTGCTTCACTCAATAGTGACGGAAGCGACGGGGGAGACTGTAATGCCCGATGTTTTAAGCCATAACAAATGTTTTGTATCACAGGCACGCCCCATGCGTAATGCCATCGAAAAGTTTTATCTTTTCTGTTCTCCGCTCTCCTGTGAAATGGGACACGCCGACCTCTCGCACGTACCTACCGACAAAAATTTCCTGCGTCTGGCCATTCGTCAGTACAGATATAGAGGAATACTTCCTTCACTTTACGAACATTCGTCACAGTTATACACCCACGACCCCGAAGACCCCATAATGCACTACATTTACGGGCAGAGGAAAATCGTAATTTAACAGTAACGAACTTACTTCGGAAACCAAACGATTCGTGGTAAAGATGTATCCCCGTTGTTACATCTTTATAGTTGCGTACAGTACTTGTAAGGGAGAATCCTTTCTTATGTACGTAATATACATTTCTACCACAATCCTCCGCTTTTAGTTTAAGAAAAAATATTTCTCAATCTAAATATATACTTGGATTATGAATTTTACATTGTTAGTTGTTGTTTTGCTAACGGCAATTGCATTTGTCGGTGTAGTGATAGCCCTGTCAAGAGCTATTTCTCCACGATCATACAATGCACAAAAGTTTGAAGCCTATGAATGTGGTATTCCCACACGCGGAAAATCATGGATGCAGTTTCGTGTGGGTTACTACCTGTTTGCCATTCTGTTTCTCATGTTCGATGTGGAAACGGTATTCCTTTTCCCATGGGCAGTAGTAGTACGCGACATGGGAGTACAAGCGCTGATAAGCGTTATCTTCTTTTTAGTAATATTGGTGCTGGGACTCGCTTATGCCTGGCGGAAAGGAGCTTTGGAATGGAAGTAATAAAGAAACCCAAAATAAAATCAATCCCATATGACGAATTCATCGACAATGAGTCGTTGGAGAAGCTGGTTCAGGAACTCAATCAAGGAGGTGCAAACGTCTTTGTGGGAGTACTGGACGACCTCATCAACTGGGGACGCAGTAATTCGCTGTGGCCACTTACTTTCGCAACCAGTTGTTGCGGTATCGAATTCATGGCACTGGGTGCCGCGCGTTACGACATGGCCCGCTTCGGGTTTGAAGTAGCCCGTGCCAGTCCACGGCAAGCAGATATGATCATGGTATGCGGTACAATCACCAACAAAATGGCTCCGGTACTGAAACGTCTGTACGATCAGATGGCCGACCCAAAATACGTGATCGCCGTAGGTGGATGCGCCATAAGCGGAGGCCCTTTCAAAAAATCCTATCATGTACTGAACGGAGTAGACAAAATTCTCCCGGTAGATGTATACATTCCGGGATGCCCGCCTCGCCCTGAAGCATTTTATTATGGAATGATGCAGTTGCAACGTAAAGTGAAAATTGAAAAATTCTTCGGCGGAGTAAATAGAAAAGAAAAGGAACAGGAATAATGATTCAATGTGCCAATATGCCAATGTGCCAATTGCCATGCGGCATGATGAGATAATCAGCCGGCATATTAGCGTATCAAGCAGCGCAATAAACAGTACAACCAATTGGCACATTGACATATTGACTAATTATTAATAGTATGCAAGAAATAAAATACATAGAACCCGCAGCGTTACACGACGAAATGGCACGCTTGCGGAATGAGCGGAAGATGGATTTTCTGGAAAGCCTTACCGGTATGGACTGGGGAGAACCTGCCGAAAATGATGCACCGGATACTGTTCGTGGCTTGGGGGTGGTATATCATTTAGAATCCACTACCACCGGAGAACGCATTGCCGTGAAAACGTCTACCCTGAACCGTGAAAATCCGGAAATTCCTTCTGTATGCGACCTTTGGAAAGCGGCAGAATTAAACGAACGTGAAGTGTACGACTACTATGGTATTGTCTTTGTCGGGCATCCTGACATGCGTCGTCTCTTTCTACGTAACGACTGGGTAGGCTATCCGCTACGAAAAGACAACGATCCCGAAAAAGAAAACCCGCTGCGCATGTGGAACGAGGACACCATCGACACGACAACGGAAATCGAACTGAACCCGGATGGAAGTATAAAAAATAAAGAAACCATTCTTTTCGGCGATGAAGAGTATGTGGTGAATATCGGACCTCAGCATCCGGCCACACACGGTGTACTCCGTTTCCGTGTATCATTAGAAGGGGAAATCATCCGTAAAATCGACCCGAACTGCGGTTATATACACCGTGGTATCGAGAAGATGAACGAAAGTCTCACCTACCCACAAACACTGGCACTGACCGACCGTCTTGACTATCTCGGAGCGCAACAAAACCGGCATGCTTTGTGTATGTGTATCGAAAAGGCGATGGGCATCGAAGTAAGCGACCGGGTAAAATACATCCGCACCATCATGGACGAGTTGCAACGTATCGACTCTCACCTTTTATTCTATGCTTGTCTCTGTATGGACCTCGGAGCACTGACAGCATTCTTCTATGGCTTCCGTGACCGGGAAAAGATTTTGGACATTTTCGAAGAGACCTGCGGCGGACGGTTGATTATGAATTATAACACCATCGGTGGCGTACAAGCCGACCTCCATCCCAACTTCGCAAAACGGGTGAAAGAATTTATCCCTTACATGAGAGGTATCATACACGAATACCACGATGTATTTACAGGTAATATCATCGCCCAAAGCCGTCTGAAAGGTGTAGGCGTATTGAGTCGGGAAGACGCCATCTCATTCGGCGCCACCGGAGGTACGGGACGTGCCAGTGGCTGGGCTTGCGATGTTCGTAAACGTATGCCCTACGGTGTATACGACAAAGTGGACTTTAAAGAAATTCTCTATACCGAAGGGGACTCGTTTGCCCGCTACATGGTGCGTATGGACGAAATCATGGAAAGTCTCAACATCATCGAACAATTGATCGACAACATCCCTGAAGGACCGTTCCAAGAGAAAATGAAACCGATCATCCGTGTACCCGAAGGTTCTTATTATGCTGCCGTGGAAGGCAGTCGTGGAGAATTCGGTGTATACCTTGAAAGCCGGGGCGACAAGATGCCTTATCGTTTACACTACCGCTCTACGGGATTACCGTTGGTGAGTGTAGTCGATACAATCTGTCGAGGAGCCAAGATTGCCGACTTGATTGCCATTGGTGGAACATTGGACTATGTAGTACCGGATATTGATAGATAAAAGAGACTTATGATTTATGAATGATGATTTATGATTTTTGAATGACGGAAACTCTCCGGTTATAATTCATCAATCAAAAGCCATCCTTTCATAAATCAAAAAATCATAAATCAAAAAAAACATGTTTGACTTTAGTATTGTAACAAACTGGATACACCAAATGCTGACTTCCGTCATGCCGGAAGGATGGGCTGTATTCATCGAATGTGTGGCAATAGGCGTATGTATCATATTAATGTATGCCCTCCTTGCCATTGTACTGATATATATGGAGCGCAAAGTGTGCGGATTCTTCCAATGCCGTCTCGGACCGATGCGCGTAGGCCCATGGGGCTCCATACAAGTGATTTGTGACGTCCTGAAAATGCTCACCAAAGAGATTTTCAACCCGAAGGGAGCCGACCAATTCCTATATAATTTGGCACCGTTCATGGTGATTATCGCCTCTTTCCTCACCTTTGCATGTCTACCGATAAACAAGGGAATGGAAGTACTGAACTTCAACGTAGGCGTATTCTTCCTGTTAGCAGCTTCGAGTATAGGTGTAGTGGGTATCTTGCTCGCCGGATGGGGATCAAACAATAAATTTTCCCTGATCGGTGCCATGCGTAGCGGTGCTCAGATCATCAGTTATGAATTATCGGTAGGCTTGAGTATACTGACGATGGTAGTACTGATGGGTACCATGCAGTTCTCTGAAATCGTAGAAGGACAGGCGGACGGATGGTTTATCTTTAAAGGACACATCCCTGCCGTTATCGCTTTCATCATCTATCTGATTGCAGGAAACGCAGAATGTAATCGTGGTCCATTCGACCTTCCCGAAGCCGAAAGTGAGCTGACAGCAGGTTATCACACGGAATATTCGGGTATGCACTTCGGTTTCTTCTATCTGGCAGAATATCTGAATTTATTCATCGTATCGGCTGTAGCAGCCACCATTTTTTTAGGAGGTTGGATGCCGTTGCATATCTCCGGACTGGACGGCTTCAATGCCATAATGGATTATATTCCCGGATTTATCTGGTTCTTCGGTAAGGCATTCTTCGTAGTATTCCTACTGATGTGGGTGAAATGGACTTTTCCCCGCCTACGTATCGACCAGATCTTAGCATTAGAATGGAAATACCTGGTACCGATATCCATGCTGAACCTATTACTGATGGTATTAATCGTTGTCTTCGGCCTGCACTTTTAGTGCTTCCAGGAGATTATTTTAATCATATAGAAGAATGAAAAAAGAAGAATATACATATTTAGGAGGTCTTGTTCACGGTATCGGCACATTGCTGACCGGTATGAAGACCACCATGAAAGTGTACTTCCGCAAGAAAGTGACAGAACAATACCCGGAAAACCGGAAAGAATTGAAAATGTTCGACCGTTTTCGTGGCACACTTACTATGCCGCACAACGAACAGAACGAACATCGTTGCATTGCCTGCGGACTATGTCAAAATGCCTGCCCCAATGACACGATAAAAGTCATTTCCGAAACGATTGAAACGGAAGAAGGGAAAAAGAAGAAAATACTTGCCAGATATGAATACGACCTCGGTTCCTGTATATTTTGCCAGCTCTGTGTGAACGCTTGTCCGCACGATGCCATCACGTTTGATCAGAATTTCGAGCATGCCGTATTCGACCGGTCAAAGCTCATACTACGGCTGAACCATGAGGGCAGTAAAGTGATGGAAAAAAAATAATACGCCTATGTGGCATTACGCTAAATGGTACCAATGTACCATTAGCAGAATTGAGAAAATAAATAAATTAAATAATAAACAAATAAGTGCACAGCCAATCGGCACATTAGCACATTGGCATATCAGCACATTATTAAATTATGGAATTTACACTTGAAACAGTAGTATTCTACTTCCTGGCCGCATTCATCTCAGTAATGTGTATACTGACGGTGACAACACAACGTATCGTACGTTCGGCCACTTACCTGCTCTTTGTCCTTTTCGGTACGGCAGGTATCTATTTTCTGTTGGGATACACATTCCTGGCTTCGGTACAAATGATGGTTTATGCCGGCGGTATCGTAGTACTCTATGTGTTTTCTATCTTATTGACAAGCGGCGAGGGCGACCGTGCCGAGAAGTTAAAACGTAGTAAGTTCATAGCTGGACTGGGAACCACCATAGTAGGAGCCATTATCGTATTGTTCATCACTCTGAGCCATCGTTTTGTATCAGTGAGCAATCCGGAACCGATAGAGATCACAATCAAAACCATCGGACATGCACTACTGTCGGGAGACAAATACGGATATATTCTGCCTTTCGAAGCTGTCAGTATCTTGCTGCTGGCCTGTATCGTAGGTGGATTGTTGATTGCACGTAAGAGATGAAAAGATTTACGATTGAACAATTTACGATTTACCATTTGCTGCGCAATGCAGAAAGAGTAAACGATAAATGATAAAATCGTAGATAAAAAGCATAAAAAAATAATAAATAGTAAATCGTCAAATAGTAAATAGATATGATGATACACATGGAATATTATCTGGTGGTTTCGACCATCATGATGTTTGCAGGCATCTACGGATTCTTTACACGCCGCAACACGCTGGCAATATTGATCTCCGTAGAACTGATGCTGAACGCAACGGACATCAACTTTGCCGTATTCAACCGTTTTCTTTTTCCGGACGGACTGGAAGGGTATTTCTTCGCGCTGTTCTCTATAGCCATCTCGGCGGCCGAGACGGCTGTTGCCATCGCAATCATGATTAATATCTACCGTAATATCCGGAGTATCCAAGTCAAGAAACTGGATGATATGAAGTGGTAAAAAGACATTGACTGATTAAATAAAGAATTAAATTAACAATATGGAATATACAATATTAATACTTCTCCTCCCTCTCCTCTCTTTCCTGTTGCTGGGAATCGGAGGGAAATGGATGACGCACCGCACAGCGGGTTTCATCGGCACGGCAGTGTTGGGAGTAGTGGCGGTGCTGTCATACGTTACAGCAGTGCAATATTTTTCGGCACCACGCTTAGAAGACGGTACATTTGCCACTTGGATACCTTATAATTTCGAGTGGTTGCCTTTCACAGAAACACTGACATTCAATATAGGAATTCTATTAGACCCTATTTCGGTGATGATGTTAATTGTCATCTCCACTGTGTCGCTGATGGTACACATCTACTCTTTCGGCTACATGAAAGGAGAAAAAGGCTTTCAGCGCTATTATGCTTTCCTGAGCCTTTTCACAATGTCGATGCTCGGGTTGGTGGTAGCCACCAATATTTTCCAAATGTATCTATTCTGGGAATTGGTGGGTGTATCGTCTTATTTGCTCATCGGATTTTATTATACCAAACCGGCAGCCATCGCAGCCAGTAAAAAAGCATTTATCGTAACACGTTTTGCCGACTTGGGTTTCCTGATCGGTATCCTTATTTACGGATACTACGGAGGAACGTTCGGATTTACACCCGATACGGTTTCGCTGATTAGTGGCGGTGCTTCAATGCTTCCTTTGGCATTGGGATTGATGTTTGTAGGTGGTGCCGGTAAGAGTGCTATGTTTCCGTTGCACATCTGGTTGCCGGATGCCATGGAAGGCCCTACTCCCGTATCTGCATTGATTCATGCTGCGACAATGGTAGTAGCCGGTGTATATCTGGTAGCCCGCATGTTCCCGCTATTCATCGCCTATGCACCGGATGTATTGCATTGGATTGCTTACGTAGGCGCTTTCACTGCGTTCTATGCTGCCAGTGTGGCTTGTGTACAGAGTGACATCAAACGCGTACTCGCTTTCTCCACCATCTCGCAGATCGGGTTTATGATTGTAGCTTTGGGAGTCTGTACTTCTGCCGACCCGCATCACGGAGGCCTGGGCTACATGGCTTCCATGTTCCATTTATTCACACATGCGATGTTTAAAGCATTGCTATTCCTCGGTGCCGGTAGTATCATCCATGCCGTACACTCCAATGAAATGTCGGCGATGGGCGGTTTGCGCAAATACATGCCGATCACACACATTACATTCCTGATTGCCTGTCTGGCTATTGCCGGCATTCCTCCGTTCTCCGGTTTCTTCTCTAAAGACGAGATACTGGCAGCCTGCTTCCAGTTCAGCCCCGTAATGGGTTGGATTATGACCGTGATTGCCGCCATGACCGCATTCTACATGTTCCGCCTTTATTACGGCATCTTCTGGGGAAAAGACAATAGCAAACAGTCTTCCCACACTCCCCATGAGAGTCCGACAGCTATGACTATTCCTTTAATATTCTTGGCTCTCGTCACTTGTGGAGCCGGATTCATCCCTTTCGGACATTTCATCAGTTCAAACGGAGAATCCTACACGATCCATCTGGACTGGACGGTGGCTGGTACAAGTATCGTCATCGCCCTTCTATCTATCGCTCTTGCCACTTACATGTATAAAGGCAGTAAACAACCGGTAGCCGACAGCCTACAACGCCGTTTCTCCGGATTGTGGACGGCTGCCTACCACCGGTTCTACATTGATGAGGTGTATCAGTTTATCACACATAAGATTATCTTCCGCTGCATCAGCAAGCCGATCGCTTGGTTCGATCGTCATGTAATAGACGGTACGTTCGACTTCATTGCCTGGGCAGCCAATGCGGCGAGCGATTCCATCCGTGGCTTCCAAAGCGGACAGATACAACAGTATACCTACGTATTCCTTTGCGGAGCGTTGGCTCTTATCCTGTTGCTTATTCTCTAACGTGATTCTCTAAACAGTAAATTGTAAATAGTTAAATAGTAATATAAAGATGAATTTCTTATCAATCTTCGTACTAATCCCACTGCTGATGTTACTCGGCCTTTGGCTCAGCCGTAACATCGCGCAGATACGTACCGTAATGGTTGTCGGTTCTTCGGCACTGTTGATAGCGGCTGTGGCACTGACAGTAGGATACTTGCAGGCACGTGCCGGTGGCGATACTGCCGAAATGCTTTTCCGGGCCGATACGGTATGGTATGCACCGCTTCATATAGCCTATTCCGTAGGCGTGGACGGCATTTCCGTAGCTATGTTGCTACTCTCGGCTGTCATCGTATTCACCGGAACATTCGCTTCCTGGCGACTACAACCGCTTACTAAAGAATATTTTCTCTGGTTCACTCTATTGTCAATGGGAGTATTCGGGTTCTTTATCTCGATCGACCTTTTCACCATGTTCATGTTCTACGAAATCGCACTGATCCCGATGTATCTGTTAATCGGTGTATGGGGTTCGGGTCGTAAAGAATACGCAGCCATGAAACTGACACTGATGTTGATGGGTGGTTCGGCTTTCTTGCTGATAGGCATTTTAGGGATCTTCTTCGGTGCCGGCGGAACTACTATGAACATCCTTGAAATTGCACAACTGCACAATATACCTTTCGCACAACAATGTATCTGGTTCCCTCTCACTTTCCTGGGATTCGGTGTATTAGGTGCTCTTTTCCCATTCCATACATGGAGTCCCGACGGTCATGCTTCGGCACCCACCGCCGTATCTATGCTTCATGCCGGCGTACTGATGAAATTAGGAGGATACGGTTGTTTCCGGATCGCCATGTATCTGATGCCGGAGGCTGCCAATGAGTTAGGATGGATTTTCCTGATACTGACCGGTATCTCCGTAGTGTATGGTGCATTCTCCGCTTGTGTGCAGACAGACTTGAAATACATCAATGCCTACTCTTCCGTAAGCCACTGCGGCCTGGTACTTTTTGCCATTCTGATGATGAACCAGACGGCTTGTACAGGTGCTATACTCCAAATGCTGTCGCACGGATTGATGACAGCCTTGTTCTTTGCACTGATCGGTATGATCTACGGACGTACCCACACACGTGACGTTCGCGAATTGAACGGGCTGATGAAAGTAATGCCGTTCCTGTCGGTATGTTACGTCATTGCCGGTCTTGCTAACCTCGGACTTCCGGGATTGAGCGGTTTCGTTGCCGAAATGACTATTTTTGTCGGTTCTTTCCAGAATTTCGATGTGTTCCATCGGACACTGACGATTATAGCTTGTACGAGTATCGTTATCACAGCCGTATATATCTTGCGCCTTGTAGGAAAAATTCTCTACGGTACTTGTACCAACAAGCATCATCTGGTACTGACAGATGCTACTTGGGATGAACGTTTTGCCGTCATCTGCCTGATCGTCTGCGTAGCTGGATTGGGTATGGCACCCTTCTGGATTAGTGATATGATATCCGGTAGTGTTCTGCCTGTAGTATCCAACCTAATTCCGTGATCAATCATCAATTATAACTTATAAATCACGCAAGAAATGGACTATTCACAATTTCTATATATGAAAGAGGAGCTATCACTGGTAGCTGTCATCCTCATTATATTTTTGGCAGACTTGTTTATGAACCCGGATAAACGGAACAACATGAACAATGCGCGTTTCGCCACTATCCTGCCCATTGTACTGATGGTCATTCATACAATCATCAATCTGGTACCTGCCGCCGGTAGCGCCGAAGCTTTTGGCGGAATGTATCAGTACGCCCCGATGCAGACCATCATCAAAGCCGTGCTCAATATCGGTACAATCATCGTATTTTTCATGGCTGCCGAATGGCTGAAGTTAGAAGATACTTCAATCAAACGCGGTGAATTTTATATTATGACCCTCTCTACCCTGTTGGGTATGTACCTGATGATTTCTGCCGGACACTTCTTGATGTTCTTCATCGGACTTGAAACAGCCAGTATCCCAATGGCAGCATTGGTTGCTTTCGACAAATATCGTCATCACTCTGCCGAAGCCGGAGCCAAATACATACTGACAGCTTTATTCTCAAGCGCCTTGCTGCTGTTCGGCCTGTCCATGATTTACGGTAGTTGTGGTACACTTTACTTCAACGACCTGCCTGCCCACATCGACGGCAATATGCTGCAAATAATGGCATTCGTATTTTTCTTCACCGGTATGGGATTCAAACTGTCACTGGTTCCTTTCCATTTGTGGACAGCTGATGTGTACGAAGGTGCACCGAGTGTGGTCACAGCCTATCTGAGTGTTATTTCCAAAGGTTCGGCTGCCTTCGTTTTACTGACGGTACTCATTAAGGTATTTGCCCCGATGATTGCCGACTGGCAGGAGGTTCTCTACTGGGTTACGATTGCTTCCATCACATTGGCTAACTTATTTGCCATCCGCCAACAAAATCTAAAACGGTTGATGGCCTTCTCCAGTATATCACAAGCAGGATACATTATGTTAGGTGTGATCGGTGGTACTGCTGACGGAATGTCATCACTGGTCTATTATGTACTGGTTTATGCCGTAGCCAATTTAGGAGTATTTGCCGTTATTACCATCGTGGCACTACGCAGCCATAAGTTCACGCTCGAAGAGTATGCAGGACTTTATAAAACCAATCCGAAATTAGCATTTGTGATGACCCTATCCCTATTCTCACTGGCCGGTATTCCGCCATTTGCAGGGTTCTTTTCCAAATTCTTTATCTTCATGTCTGCGTTCCAGGCAGGTTTCCACTTACTGGTATTTATCGCTTTGGTCAATACGGTCATCTCATTATACTACTACCTTCTGATAGTAAAGGCAATGTACATTACTCCTTCAGATGATCCGATACCGACATTCCGCAGCGATAACTGTACACGGATAGGGCTGGCCATCTGTGTACTCGGTATAGTAGGTTTAGGAATTGCAAGTATTGTTTATCAGACGATAGACAAATTCGCGTTCGGATTATAAATAGTGATAAACGGATTAGCAACAAGTGATTAGTTAGTAGTGGGATGCGTTTTCATGCCACATGATACTAGTCACTTGTTGCTAATCCGTTTATCACTATTTTAACATACCACCGGTAAAATAAACCAGAAACAGGAACCTTCTCCCTCTTTAGAATCCACTCCTATTTCACCTCCTAACTGTTCAATGATGCTCCGGCAAATGGACAATCCCAATCCTGTACCATGAATAAATGAATTCAACTTAACAAAACGATCGAATATCTGTAGCCGGGCTCTTTCTGCGATACCGATACCCGTATCGGATACATAAAAACGAAATCTGTTATCCGCTAATTGTTCGTATCCGACTCTAATGCTTCCATGAGAAGTAAACTTAATAGCATTATTTACAAAGTTAGAAATAACCTGATGTATCCGGTTACGATCACACATAATAAAACACTCCGGCAGATGTTTGTCGAATATCAGTTCTACCCCTTCGGGCACCTTTCCTTGCATACTACGTACCAAGTCCTCACACAGTAAATTGACATCCATCTCACTGATACTAAATTCAAAAGTACCAGCCTCTATCTTAGATAAATCAAGAATATCAGATATCAATTGCAGCAACAGTTCATTGTTTTCTTCCACAATATCCATGTATTGCTTCCGTTCGTCCATATCCTCCGTCTCTGCCAGCAATCCGGAAAATCCTACAATTGCATTCAATGGTGTACGTATTTCATGACTCATATTTGCCAAGAAAGCGCTTTTCAAGCGGTCGGCTTCTTCCGCTCTTTCTTTTGCATCAATCAGTTTAGCTTCAATTTCTTTCAATTCGGTTATATCATAATTGATGCCGATAAGTTCTATCATCCCCGCCTCAGGAGCAAAATGAGACAACATTATATTCATCCGCACCCAGTTCCATTCCGATAATACATCCCCATTTTCGGTTTCCGCCATTTCCGATTTCGTCTTATGAATACGTACTTCTTTGCGGAAACTCCCGATACGTCCGGTCTGAACCTCCTGATAGAAATCAAGAACCTCTTTACGATCATCGGGATGCATCTTACCATACACACCAACGACATCGGATAATGGAGTATCTTCCTCCTCTCCCATATTTTTGAACCATTGCTTGATAGCATACCCCTGCCTGTCAAGAAGATTAAGTTTGGCATATCCTACCTTCGCATAGTCGGAAATCAAAAGAAAAAAATTCTCAAAGTCTTGTATCTTATTGATAGCATCCAAGCGTTCCGTATTGTCTATATTCAGAAAAATATGCCCTAAGAAATTACCTGCTCCATCACAAAGCCGGCTTACTTTAGAATAAAGTGCTATATATCCTTTTTTCTTCGAATCATAATATCCTTCAATACCGGAGAAAGGATAATTCATGCCGAAATCCAATGACTCTTCATACTGCATCCGTTCCTTTACATCCTCAGGTACATTAGGATTCTGATAAACATTGACACCTAATACATCCTTTTTCTCACGAACTCCGAATATATCCATATCTTTATTATTGATATCGATCATAAAGCCATTCTGGTCATAGATTTCTATCCCCACGGGTATATTGGTAAAAATATTACGGAAAAGCTTTTCATTACGGTCGAGTGTCCGGTGAGCCAACTGGGTCTCTGTGATATCGACAAAGAGTGCAACAACCTCATCCTTTTCCGGAGAATAAACAATGCAACGGCTGTTTTTCCCGGAAGCGGGGAAAGGCACTTCAAGTTCCTTATAGCAATTTTCATCTATAATATCGGAGATATAATTGAGATTTCCCATATAATTGAATCCCAACTCACTGGCACATTTTCCAACATATCTTTCACGCGGAATACCGATTATATCAGCAAACATCTGGTTAGCATCAGTAAGAAGATAATCAACTGGAACTCCCGCACTATCACGCAGAATACTCATATGAATATATCCTATAGGCATGTAGCGGAATAGATTACGGAGAAAAGTCCGTTCATGCTCGGACGCATCCTTAGCCACGCGCAATTCAGTACAAATACTGATAATATCGGCCAAAGAAGAGAGCCATTGACAATCATCATTACTCCAAGAGTGACTGTGTTTCACCAAGTCAACGCCCAAATATCCCCGAACTCTATCTCCCGACTTGAGAGGAACGACAAGCAACGACTTAATATTCTGTTTACTAAGAATATCATACTCTGCAGATGCTTTCTCTTTCAACTCGTCAAGACTATTAAGAACAATGGGCTGGCCTAAAAGTATCCTCTCTGTCCACCATGGAAGACTCCCTGCCGGAATATTCTGTAATATGTCGATTTCCGGTTCTACTCCCTCGGCCAACACTTCAAAGATACAACTATGATGTTCACACTTTTCATCGTATTCAAAGATATAAGCACGTCCACCTTGAAAAAATTGGAGAATATCGTTTAATATGCTATTGATCCCAGAAGTGATATCTTTATCCTGTATAAAACGATAAAGAGACTGAGAGATTGAATTTTGGCGGGATAATTGTTCGTTCACGCGAACCGCTAAACGCTCTGTCGTGTCTTTCTCCGCTCCTTCTACACGCCGGAGATATCCAAAAGCGACCGGTTCCCCTACTTCGTTCTCTCTTTTATCCCCTAAATGTGAGTGAACCCAAATCTCCTTCCCATTAATAACAAACGGATACGTTTGATCATATGTATTCATATAAGACAGAGAAGCAAACTCGCGCTTAATACGTCCACGATAATCCGGACGAATAAGAAGACAAAGCGAATCGAAAGTCAATTCTTCCTCTTTGTCAAACCCCAACAGATCATTAATATATTCGGAACAACGAAAACTGCGGGTTGCAAAATTTGCTTCCCACCACCCTACCTGTGCTAAAAAAGACATTTCACACAAGCGTACGTAATCGCTATTATCACAATGGGTAATTACCATAAATATCATTTTTCATTTGTAGCAACAAAAATAGATAATTAATATTGCAAAGTGCTATATTCGAAACAATATTATATATACAAATGAAAACTGGAGAATTTACGACCCGTAAACCCTCCAGTTTTAATAAATAGAGACAAGTTTAAATTACTTTTTCACAATGATTTAGAAATTATATTTTGTCCAGCCAAATACACTTGTATCAGCTCCCGTATTACTGCCGGCCTCATTCAAGACAGCTTCACCATTCAGCTTCTTACCGGTCAGTTGAAGCGAGTTCGTAATGCTGATAGTAGATGCGGCATTACCTGCACCTTTTCCATCATTCATGTCTACCAGATCGATAGCACCGCCCGTACCTTTCACCAGTGCATTCTTGATGGTTGCCTTGGCACCACGGCGAATCTTGATAACATCCTGCATGCGGTCTACATTGTCTGTCGTATTAGCAGCATTGTTCACAATGGTCATGCCGTCTACAACAAAATCCGACTGACGCAGGTGATTCGGATAGAGTCCGTCAAAGTTTCCATCCGCTTCAATGCCGCGCGGATCAGCTTCTGTACTGGTATAATCACTTTCCCAAATACCATAGCAGTTGCTCAATGTTCCGCAATATCCCTGGGTAAAATCAAACATATCGTCATCGGGATTTACAGCAAGCAGATTCTTCACACTCACTGTACCTCCAAAAAATTCGATGGCATCATCGGCACTTTCCAAAACATAGATATTTTCAATTGTCGTACCGTTTCCTACTCCATTCAAGGTAAGGCCGTTGTGTTCAATGTCCTGTGTAGAGCGTGCACCGGCATAACAGATCGAAACATAAGTCATCACACCCGAATTGTCGGCAGCATTGTTACCTCCATAAGGATATTTATTATTGATCTCGGCCAAAGCCGTATTACTTTTGTCTTCCTTATCACCCGAAATAGGAGCTTTACCATTGATGATGATACCTCCCCAGTGACCGGACTTGGCATTATCCTCATCGGCAGTGAAAATAATCGGTTCATCTTTCGTTCCGTTAGCATAGATTTTTCCACCTTGCGCTACAAGAAGATAATTACTAAACCCTTGGCGAGCTTTAATCGTAGTACCAGCAGGAATCGTCAGTTCTCCTCCATTTTCAATCACTACAATACCACTCAGGATATATTCCTTTGCTTCGAGAGTTTCTTTTCCTGTTAATGAGCCGGTCAGCGTATTACCGTTGAAAACGATACTGCTTCCATCACCACCATTGCCATCACCTTCATTATCATCACCACATGAAGTCAATGCTAAGGCTGATACCATTGCGGTACAGACCATGAAATTCAAAAATAATCTTTTCATTTTCCTTAAAATAAATTAGTTAGTAATAATCTTATTCGAATGTCCGCTTTTAGAATGTACACGACACTCCCAGACTGATGTTTATTCCCTTTTTATAATCGCTTAATACTATCTCCCGTCCGTTATCGTCTGCCTTACGACTCAATTTATGTGCCGGATTGAGCAAGTTACGGGCTTTCAGATTAAGCGAGATATACTTATTCAATTTAGCCTGTGAGACAAAGTCGAGAGTCGCAATACTATGTTCCATGATGTCCTGATAACCCTGCGTCCCGATTGTGTAAATTTTATCACTGACATAATTGAAAACCAGAGTATTGATAAAGCTACGATCTCCACTCGTATAATTGTGTGAAATATCAAAATTGACAATCCACGGTGCCGCACCTTCCAACTGCGAACCGGTAGTGACTGTAGCTCCCGGCACTTTAGCATGGGTATAGATGTACGAGCCATTAAAGCCGACAGAAAGACGATTCATACCCGACGTACCCTTCCCTGCCGGACGGGTAAAGAGATTCTTACGTACTTCCAGTTCTACTCCCGCTACCGTAGCATGATCTGAAATATTTTCATACGACAGATAATTACCGGCACTGGCAACCTCAATGCGTGAAATAGGATTTTTTATATACTTATAAAAGGCGGTCAGCGAAACAAGTTCTGTCGGAGTAGGATTGAAATCCCACTTCAAATCAAGGTTATAGTTATCGGATGGTTGTAACTTTTCATTACCCTGGCTGTTAAAGTTCACTCCAACATAGCGGTAAGGAGAAATTTCTTTGGGTTGCGGTAAGGTGTATGTTTTGCTGGCTCCCAAGCGGAAGGCTTGTTTGGAGGTAAGGTTGTATTTCAGATTCAGACTGGGTAGGAAATAGTTCTTACCGATCTTCCCACTACCCTTTTCTCCCCCTTTGTTCACATCATAATCCACACAAATGTCCACACGATCGTATTTAACACCCAAATTCAGGATCCATGCGGCATCAAACTGATAAACAGCTTCCACATAGGCAGAATGAATATCTTTCTTCACCGTATATTTGTCAACATTACGTTGAATCTCAAACCAGCCGTTTTTCAGATTCTCCTGATTGTAATAACTATCCAGTGAAAAATCCTCCAACCGGAAAACAGAACTGTGTGCAACCGTCATATTATATTCCGTAGCTTCAAAACCATCATTCACAAAGCGTCCGTTATACCCGATACGGATATTGGATATCTCCTCCTGATCATCCGCCAGACGGTAAGTTAAACCGGCTTTTACATTCAAATCATTTTCATTCAGTTCGGAGAAGTAACGCTGTTGGGAATTACCTTCGAGCAAGGTATATCCTTCGGCTGCCTTACGCAGATTATTGATACGCCGATCCGGTTCCGAACCTTTTACGACGTTGTACGAAGCCCCCGCATCAAAACTCAGCGTTTTGGTCAGCCCCCAATTAGTCATCAACTGATTGACAAGTAACCAATTATCATTAGCCTGCTGACGACGGGTAAATCCCATGTTATCGTAATCATCATTGAATTTTCCCGAGTCCATCCCGTCATAGTCGCCTACCGACTGCACATTATCGTGTACCATCATAAAATTATAGCTTAGATGGTGACGGTTGCGGTAATCATAATCCAGATTAGCAAGAGCCAGTTGACTGATTTTCTGCTCATAAACCTTTCCTGTCTGGTCTTTATAGATAGTTCCGTTCGTAGTTGTATTGCGCAAAACCTCTTCGGCATATTGATATTCCGTATTGTGTGCGGCTACAAGAAAAAATGAAAGAGCATCTTTTTGCGGTCCCACATAAAACCTTTTTCCACCGGAAACCCCGTAGTTGCGGTTTATCTGTAAGTCATGCTCAGACGGATCCAGACTGTTCTTAAAATTATAATTGTTCTCCATGCCGGGTTGTGTCTTGTCAGCAATCCCCAGAAGATTGACTCCATCCATCTTAAGAAAGTCTGTCGTCAGAGTCTGTGTATTGAATCCTCCGGAAACCCCGATATTGAAATGTCCGCCACCAATCAACTCTTTTGAAGTTATGTCGATATTGGCACCACCCACATCGCTGCTACCACCGGCATTAAAGGCTTTATTCACGCCGACTGTCTGGATAATATCCGTAGAAAAAAAGTCAAGAGAGATGTTTTTATATTCCGGATCCTCCGAAGGAATAGGAAAACCATTAAAAGTAGTGGCATTGTAACGATCGCCCAATCCGCGCACAAAGACGTTTTTCACACCTTCCTGTTTAGATACTCCAGCCACTTTGGATACTGCTCCTTCCGCATCGCTCACCCCTTTACGCGAAAGTTCTTTTACCCCTACGGCTTGCACGGCAATCACCGCTTTTTGCTGTTCCAACAGAAGCATATTTTCATTCTCACGGTTCTTTTTGGCCACTACCACTACATCGGCAAGCTCCTGTGCATCTGTTTCCAGTTCCAAATTCAAAATAACCAAATTCCCATTCTCTACACGGACTTTACGACGAACTTCGGTTTTATAACCTACATATTTTACTTCGATATCATACATCCCTTCAAGAACTCCCACACCATTAAGCTCAAAATTACCATCCAAGTCGGTAACAGCTCCTGCTTGAGTTCCAACAAGGCGTATCGTTGCACCTATCAGAGGTTCTTTGGATAATTTGTCTTTTACAGCACCTTTAATTTTAATATTGGCAGCCATCGCTATAGGAGTATATAAGGCGATAAACAAGACTGCAAGGAATAGTTTTACAAGAAATAGTTTTTTCATCGAACTTTGCTATGCGTTTTTATTACGGGTGCAAAGTTAGAGGGGGACGATTACGGAAGTAATACGACTAAAATACAAGAAGTTTAAATTTGTGTTTCGATATTGTTACTGATAAACAATGTATCAATGAACCGATGTGTTTATATGCCAATCAGTCATGCTATTACTCATCACCAAAGCGCTCCATCACCTCCAGGCACATACGTCCGTTATGGTAAGGGCATTTCCAGAAACCGGCCTTATCATCCGTGCGATTCACTGTATCATCGGCACGAATACTCCAATACCATTCACCGTTTTCCCTGTCGATAAGGCGAGATTTGATAAACTCCCAGCAAGCAGTAGCTTTTTGCAAGGCTTCTTTGTCCTCAAAATACTGATAAATATTCATATAACCCACTACGGTTTCTGCCTGTACCCACCAATGACGATCAGCATCCAAATGCCCCGTAACAAGATTCTTTTCATAAATCATCCCCCTTTCCGGTGTAAACCCTTCACCAGCAGCAATAGCTATCCGCCTTATAATAGGTTCCACTTTTGCCAGTATATCTGCTTCCCCTAATTCCAAAGCAGCTTCGTGAAGAAGCCAGGATGCTTCGATATCATGTCCGTAAGAGACAATAGGATATTTACTATTCCAATCATCATCAAAAAACAACCGTAGATGGAAAGTCTTCCTATCTAATATTTTATCTGTAAAAAGCGTAATAAGATTACGCAACTGATGTCGTAATCGCTCATCTTTCCACACTCGATAAAGATTGGTATATGGTTCCAAAATATGCAGATGTGTATTCATCGTTTTGCGTTCGTTAGCATCTTTTTCACTAAGGCGCATATCCTCTATTTCTCCCCACTGACAAGTAAGTGCCTCACAATAGCCATTTTTAAAACGGTCAAAACTATGTTCTTCGATACTTTCAAAAAGCAAAACTGCATACTCAAGAGCCTCTTTGTCTGTTGTGGCACGATAATATTCACTTAATCCGTAAATGGCAAAACCGATAGCGTAAATCTGTTTTTTGGTATCGAGCGGTTCCCCCTTGTAGGTAAGACTCCAATAAACGCCCCCAAACTTTCTATCATAGAAAAGATCAACGATATATTCTTTGGCACGCGTAGCTATTGCAAGATATTCCGGACGCTTCAATAAACGATAGGCAGCAGAAAACGTCCACAAAATACGAGCATTAAGAATAGCTCCTTTTTCAGCTTCGGGCACTAATTCCTCCTTACCGGTAATGCAGCCATAAAAACCACCGTATTGCTCGTCTACCATCCGTTCCATCCAATATGGTAGAATATTGGTAGTAAGTACTTCTTGCATTTCCTGTGTTAATATAGATATCGATTTCATTTTTACTCTTTCCTTTTCTTCTCTAATTCAGTGGTAATTACTTTCATTTTTTTCTCACTCAACGGATACATACTGATAAATAAAACACTCAGTATCGTACCTATCGCAGGGAGAAAACTCAAAAACATCTTGATGCCATGAATGGTCTCCTCGCTTTGTACGACATTGGCTTGAAACCCAAAATAAGCCAATAGCCAACCCGTAACGGCCGTACCGATAGCCCAACCGAACTTCTGACTCATGGAAGAGGACGAGAATACCAATCCGGTGGCCCGGTTCCCTGTTTTGAGTTCTGAATAATCGGCGCAATCGGCATACATCGACCATAACAAAGGAAAGATACTTCCCGCACAAATACTAATTAGTATTTGGAAAGCAAATATAAGAGCAATATCACCCTTATCAAACCAATAAAAGATAATACTCAGCACAGTTGCAATCATCATTGCCCCCATATAAGTAGCCTTTTTCCCTATACGATTGCTGACCGGAGCCGCAAGGATCACTCCTATTATATTGGCGGCCTGTCCCACAGCCAAATAGATTCCACTCAATACAAATGAAACTCCGAAGAATGAAATCACAGAATACTCTTCTTCCACCACAAAATATTTGAAATAATAAACAGTCGCCCCATCCCGGATAGAGTTGAATATCAGAGCAGCAATACCCGCCCCCAGTAAAATCCACCAAGGTTTGTTGTGAAGCAAATCTTTCAAATCCTCCTTCAGCGGACTCTGCTTCTCCCTAATAGGCTTCACTCTTTCGCGAGTCCATGCAAAGCATCCATAAAACAATGCGGCACACATCACTGCTATTATCACAACTCCCATCATCCAACCATACTGCTCACTATGTCCCTGCTTGAAATAATTCACCATAGGCATAAACAGTAATAAGGCAACAAAACTACCGATATAAGCAAACGTCATGCGATAAGTGGAAAGCGTGTTCCGCTCTTTCGGCTCAGGACTCATCACCCCCAACAAGGAAGCGTAGGGTACATTAATAGCAGAATAAACCATCATCATCAATGAATAGGTTATATATGCATATACCAACTTACCCGTATCATTCAAGTCCGGAGTGGTAAATGTCAATATACCGATCAGTGCAAACGGAACCGCCAAAAACAACAGATAAGGACGGAACTTCCCCCAACGAGAATGAGTACGGTCAGCAATCACTCCTACAATCGGGTCAAAGGCCGAATCCCATACACGGGTAATAAGAAACATCGTACCGACCATTGCCGCTGGAAGTCCGAACACATCAGTATAGAATATCATCAAATAGGAACCAAATAACTTCCAAAACATGGAAGATGCCATATCACCAAAGCCATAACCTATTTTTTCTTTAAGTTTCATCATAACAAACTAAATGTAAGATAAGAAATCATATATAAAATTTTCGAATAGACGATTTACGATCTGCTCACTTCACATGTACTACTATCAAAAATTCATCTTTCTATTTGATAGTGCTCGAATTCATCACAGTATTTATCCCGATACGTCCCTTTAGATAAGGATTCGTCTTTTCGTCCAGCAATTTAACTACTTTATCTTTAAATATACTCATAGCCAATACTTTTTTATTTAGCACTCAAATTATCCTTTCATCTTCACACTGTGTTGTTTCTCTTTCCTGTACACTATTTTTAGGGAAGTAAAAAACGACATTGCAAATTTAGTGTAGTTAAAACAAAGTATTTGATACTATTTTATCATTTCATCATACTATTCTTTTCATAAGAATGTCTCTTCTGTATATTTTCTGCCCCTTCCATCGGCTTCACCTTTTTGCTTCACTGCTTTGTTCACCGGCGATACAGGGTGAAGGGCCGTTGTTGATTTCCGATCTCTGTGCAAATGTCTCCCAAGTACCGGGCATACATGCGGTGAGCACCGAGCATACGGATCGTGAACACCGAGCATACGGGTCGTAAGCACCGGGCATACGGGCGGTGAGCACAGTAGCCGGAAAAACAAGACGTGCCTTCACCCTGTATCACCGATGGATAGGGAATTTGATTAAAGAAGGTGAAATCGGTGAAGGGGATAAATCCTATGTGAATAATATATCCCGATGGGCAAAATCGTCCCTTAGGAGAAGTTTCAAAATGAAATGACCCGGTCAACCGGAACAATAGGTACCAAGTTATTTCTTAAGCATTACTGAATAAATAGAAAGATTATTCGAGTATATTGTTCCTGAAAACGTATATCTTTGTTTCCATAAATGGTATATAAACCCAATAAATAGAATTATGATAGCACCTGTTTATTCAGCCGACAATGACAGATACAAGAATGGTATGAAATACCGTCGTTGCGGAAAAAGCGGCATTATGCTTCCAGAAATTTCACTGGGGTTATGGCATAATTTCGGAGATGTAGACACATTTTCAAATAGCCAACGAATGGCTCATTATGCCTTTGACAAAGGAATCACCCACTTCGACCTGGCAAATAATTACGGTCCGTCTTATGGCTCGGCAGAAGAAACCTTCGGAGAAATTATGAAAAAGTCATTCATGCCTTACCGCGATGAACTATTTATCTCCACCAAAGCCGGACATGATATGTGGCCCGGTCCTTACGGTGAATGGGGATCACGAAAATACTTGATGGCAAGCCTCAACCAAAGCCTGAGACGTATGAACCTTGAATATGTGGATATCTTCTATTCACATCGTTATGATCCGATTACTCCACTTGAAGAAACGCTTCAAACATTAGCAGATATCGTCCGTCAAGGAAAAGCATTGTATGTAGGCATATCCAAATACCCGAAAGAGGCTGCAGAATTTGCTTACAAATATTTAGAAGAGAGAGATGTACATTGCCTGCTCTATCAAGGAAGATATAATCTGTTCAACCGCGAACCGGAAGAAGAGGGCATTCTGCAACAAGCCAAAGAAAACGGTACGGGATTCATCGCTTTCTCTCCGTTAGCACAAGGATTGTTGACCAACCGGTACATTAACGGAATTCCGGAAGATTCCCGGATTGCCCGTGGAGGTTTTCTTAAAAAAGAACAGTTGACAGAAGAAGTATTATGCAAGATCAAAACTCTGAATGAAATAGCCGAACAACGGGGACAAACTTTGGCTGAAATGGCATTAGCATGGGTACTAAAAGACGATTTAGTAACTTCAGTCATTATCGGAGCAAGCTCGGTCGGACAATTAGAAGATAATCTGAAAGCAATAAACAATACTTCGTTTACGGAAGAAGAGAGGAGAATCATCAGTGATTAACAGTTTAGTGATAAGTGATTAGTAGCTACGCGCTATGTTCCGAATGGTACTAATCACTTATCGCTAAATCACTTTCTTCTTCTTTCTATAATTTTCCCGAAATTCTTTAGGTGAACACTCTTTCTTTTTTTTGAATATCCGATTAAAATTAGAAAGGTTATTAAAACCGCAATCATAACAGATTTCAGCCACTGACATAGTAGAATCCACCAATAACCGGGACGCAAAACCAAGGCGTATATCGATAAGATAGTCAGACAAGTTTTTTCCGGTACGCAGTTTAAAGAAGCGGCTAAAAGAAACGGCAGTCATACCCACCATGTCCGCCAACTGATTCAAGCGGATCTCCTCTTTATAGTGTAAATTGATATATTCCTGTATCTTCTGTACCCGCCGGCTGTCAGAATGAATATCGATCTTTGCAAATGAAGAACTGGATAATGTACGGGCCTCTTCTTCGAAAAGAGAAAGTTCATAAAGAATAGTCATAAACTTCAGTACGGCATAAAATCCCTGGTTCTCGGAAGCCAGTGTATCGAGCATGGAATATACCTTCAATATGGCAGACATAGGAAAGCAAAGTCCTTTCTGAGCACGCTCCAGCATCCGGCGAATCGAATCAAACTGATTCTTATGAATGAAGCTTTTGAAAAAAAGATCAGAAGAAAACTGAATCGTAATCTCCCGTATCTCTTTTGAGTTACATTCATTCTGCTCCCAAACATGTTCCAGATCTTTACCCGTAATCAATACCAGATCATATTCTCCGATTACTTCAGCTGAATCGCCAACAATACGCCTCACACCGGCAGCTTTCTCACAAAAGTTCAATTCAAACTCTGCATGATTATGAATAGGATACGTAAACTCCGTTTTATGCCGCTCGGCAATATAAAAGCAATCCTTATCAGATAGTGGGGTTATTTCACGGATGATATGATTCTGTTGTGCATTCATGGCTAATAAAGTATTATCAGCCACAAATATAAAACACTTTTCTTAGTTTCTCTTGCTCAACTCCCTAAAATCTTCACCTGTAGGATTCTGAAACACATGTAAATCAAATTCCGGAATAATGGCAAGAACATGATCGAAGACATCGGCCTGTACCCCTTCATAAGGTACCCAAGCTTTAATTGCAGAAAAGAAATAAAGTTCGAGAGGAATACCTTGCTCGGTAGGCTGCAACTGACGTACCATACAAGTAAGATCCTGATTCACCGTAGGCAGACTCTTCAAATAATTCGTCAGATAAGCCCGAAATACCCCTAAATTCGTCTGACGACGCCCATTCACTAAAATGGAATTGTCTATTCCATGTTCTTTATTATAATCCTCTATTACCTTTTCCGTCTCCTCAATGTAATCTTTCAATAACTGTATTTTCTTGTATTTAGCAAGCATTTCCGGGGTACAAAACTTCACGCTGTTCATATCGATTCTGATAGAACGTTTGATACGACGTCCTCCGGACTCTTGCATGCCGCGCCAATTCTGAAAAGAATCGCTGACAAGGGCATAAGGAGGAATGGTAGTAATAGTATTGTCCCAATTCCGTACCTTCACCGTATTCAAAGTCACTTCAATCACCGTACCATCAGCACCATATTTCGGCATTTGGATCCAATCGCCTACCCGTAACATATTATTAGCCGAGAGTTGAATACCGGAGACAAAGCCCATAATACTATCTTTAAATACCAACATCAAGACAGCAGCCGAAGCGCCCAGACCGGTAAGCAAAACCATCGGTGACTTATCAATCAAAATACTGACAATAATTATACCGCCAATAAAGAAAAGGATAACTTGCACCGTCTGCAACAAACCTTTCAGAGGACGGTCGCGAAACTGCTCTTTCTCACTATATACATGAAAAAGCGCAGTCAATAAAGAACTGATAAACTTCAGAAATACAGCAATGATATAAATCATGCAAATACGCTGTATGAAACTTAACAGCCCCAAATTGGATATCGCCAACGGCAACAATATATATAGCAAAATCGGCGCTACTAAATGACTGACATGAGTCAGCACTTTACGGTCGAAAACAATATCATCCCACGTCGCCTTGGTCTTTTTCACAAGTCTGGCAACAGCTGTCAGAATAATATGACGACAAATAGCATCTCCCAGAAAAGCAATTGCAAGAATTACAACTAAAATAATGCCACTCGTTAAATCATCAGCCCACGACTGACTAAATCCCCACGACAGGAGAATTTCATTAATAAAGCCTGTAACTTGTTCCATTAAACTGTTTTTCAGTTGCTGTTTTAATAAGGCAACAGCAAAACGCCTTGTTTATCATTCATCCTTTCTCAAGGAATTCTCTTACATCATCACGCAACCATTGATGAAGATACAGCGCTTTGTAAGCACTGTTTTTCTTCAGCATAATCTCCACATTTATCTGGCTGTTCTGATAACAAGTCAGTTCATTGCGGAATTGTTCATCATGTTCGGCCAATTTCTTTATTTCCTGTTCCCGCTCTCTGCGCAAAGCAGTACAAACCGGTATCAAAAGTTTCATTACCACATTATCCATAATATGATGCCCTTGAATATACAAATATGTGGTTTCCGGTACCAACCCCAACTTCTCAAGTTCAGTGCCCAAAGCATCCACCTGACTGATATAATACGGGAAACGCGTTTCCAGTTCAGACAATTTAGCCGACACCACCCTTTGCATGGCTTCCAAACTTCGTTCCGGATGCCGCAAGCTTACATCCATCAAACGAATATATGAATTAAAATCACTCATTGGAAAGGTATGCGTATCATGTTGCCGGTAAAACCATACATTCCATAGAAAAAGAGGATAAGCTATCTGAGAATACCTTCGCATGAAAGCTGCAAAATCAATCAAAGAGCGATCATTCAATGTGGCCTGTACACATACCTCATGCAAGCTCTCTGCAAAGCAATGATGATTCTCGATCGCATAGGTATAAGTCTGAAAGATATATTTGTTACGGTTTATTTTCCGAGAAGTGGCAGTAGCACCCTGTAAGAGAAAATCATAGTCACTGTCTACACAAGCTATGAGACTTTTTCCCAGTTCAGCCGTATTTAATGTATTCATCAATACCATCTTCTTCCCTTTCGCCAAAGAAGTAGCCGAAGGAAGCATTACCTGAAAGTAACACTCGTCATTTTCAAACTCTTCAAACAGGGTACGCCAAAAAGGTACATCATCGTAACTCTCCACATAAGCTACAATCCTTCGGCGGGCTTTCTTGGAATACAGCCTGTTTGCAGCATTGAAGTAAGAAGATGTAAGATTGTCGCGTAAAGTTTGAGCCATAGAGACAGTTTATAATTTATGATTTATAGTTTATGGTTTATAGTTTATGATTTGGTTGCACCGCTTATTTTCACAACCTATCGAATGTTTATTCAGAACTTTCAACTCTCAACTTTCAACTTTCAACTAAATAAGACTTTCAACTAAATAGGTTTGTCAGCCATATTCGTTGTTATATCGCTCACCTCGGTCACTGCATCGAGCCACCCTTCCATTATAAGGGCAGGCGAATGGGTAGTAAGGATAATTTGTACGTTCGGATTCAATTCACGGATCATGGCAATAAGTTTTTGCTGCCATTCAATATGAAGTGATGCTTCCGGTTCGTCCATAAAAAGAACATAATGTTCATTATCCTGTACCAACACAGTCAGCAGGATAACAAGCATCTGCTTTTCACCGGAAGAAAGCTTGTAGGGCAATAACAACTCCCCATCCTGATAAAAAGCAATATCATTTCGCTTACGGTCTATTTTCTTCCGGGTATAACTGAAGAGTTCGTCTATCTGATCCTGAAAACGTTTCTTCGCCAATGATAAGCCGGCAGCTTCCTCCCGTCCCTTTTCCGTATTACCGGCCAGGAGTTCGATCATCTTATTTCCTATATTCACCTGATAGTCCAGATAGCGGCGCTGCAGAAGATAAAGTTGCCAGTCGAGTTCGGACTTTACATTCTTATCTGCCATCCGGGCTGTGAAATCACCCATAACCAAAGGACGGTCGTAACTGCGAATCACATCATAAGGGATATAAGTTGCCTCCGGATCATCAAAATAAATATGTACCCCCTGCTTTACACCATTCTTCATTTCACCGGATAGTTCTTCCAAGTAATTGACGGAACGGTTCAGAATCGTTGTTTTACCGACACCATTGATTCCGGAAAGGATATTCACGTCCGGACGCAAATCCCAGGCAACATTAAACCGCCCCCACAATCCGTCTATTTCAATGCGTCTGATATAATTGGCCTGTTTTTCCATGCTATTATTGCTTTATATCAAGGCAAATATAAACAATTCAAATGATAAATTGGTTACCTTTGCGGCAGTTTTCAATATAAGGTAACGAAAAGATGAATATCAACAAGAACGTACAAGGACATCTGTTTGCTCTAACTGCCAATGTAATGTGGGGTCTAATGGCTCCCATCGGTAAATTTGCTCTGCAAGAGTTTTCAGCCCTCTCTGTCACCACTTTTCGAATGGTAGGTGCGGCGGCCGCTTTCTGGATTCTATCCATTTTCTGTAAACAGGAGTATGTGAATCATAAGGATATGCTTAAAATATTTTTCGCGTCCTTATTTGCACTGGTTTTCAACCAGGGAGTTTTTATCTTCGGATTGTCCCTCACCTCCCCCATCGACGCCTCTATCGTAACAACAACCTTGCCTATTATTACCATGATCGTGGCAGCCATCTATCTGAAAGAGCCGGTCACCAACAAGAAAGTTCTCGGTATCTTTGTCGGAGCGATGGGGGCATTGATATTAATATTGGGCAGCCAAACTTCCGGAAACGGAAACAGCAGTATCTGGGGAGACCTTCTCTGCCTGCTGGCACAGCTTAGTTTCTCAATCTATTTAACAGTTTTCAAAGGACTTACCCAACAATATTCGGCAATAACCATCAATAAATGGATGTTTATTTATGCATCGATGTGTTACATACCTTTCTCCTATCACGATGTGGCTGCTATCGAATGGAGCACCATTTCAACGCTTGCTATCTGGCAAGTCCTTTATGTCGTATTGGGAGGAAGCTTCATAGCTTATATCTGTGTGATGACTGCACAAAAATTACTTCGTCCTACAGTAGTGAGCATGTACAATTATGTACAACCTATCATCGCATCCATCGCTGCCGTAATCATGGGTATCGGAACCTTCGGCTGGCAAAAAGGAATAGCTATCGGACTCGTATTCTTGGGAGTATATATTGTGACCCAAAGCAAGTCGAGGGCGGACTTTGAGAAGGCGGGGAAAGAGGTGTGAATTAGTAATCAGTAGTAAGTAGCAAGTAGTAAGTAGTAAGTAGCAAGTAGTAAGTAGCTGGTAGTTAGAATCCTTTCGGATAACCACGTTGACACACTGCATAGATTCTAACTACTGACTACTTGCTACTGACTACTAATTCTCACCACTCTATAAACTTACCGCGTGCCTTTCTTTTTTTCAACTCTTCTTCCAGGCACTTTTGGCGGTCTTTAGCAATATAACGACGGGCAAAGATATTAGGAACAGCAACTCCCAATGCTATACAAAGAATGATAAGAGCGGAATTGATACCGTTGAAGAAAGCAACCGTCACCTCTCCTACAACCCCATGCATGTCAATAAAGCCAAGCAAGGAACGATACATCAATACACCGGGAATCATCGGGATAACCGAAGGAATGGTCAATACGTGATTGGGAACATGAAACCAATGTACAGCTTTAACAGCAATCAGGCTGACTACAAAACTTCCCATAAACGAACCTATTACCGGACCGAATCCCAACTCAAAATTCACAAAGTTACGGGTACATACGGCAATAATACCTCCTATAGCCACCACCCAAAGCAAACGACGCTGGATATTGAAAATCATGGAAAATCCCATAGCCGCAATAGCGGCAGCAATGGCATATACATAATAAGGATCATGGGGAATCATACTTAATTCACTGAATTTCTTGTCGATAGTCACATCCTCCATAACACACAGACGGATAGCCAATACAATACCAAAAGCCATAGCCCCCACCATCATAACCGTATTAGCCGCACGGGTAATACCCACCAGCAAATAATTGTCTATCATATCGTCAACAAAATTTATCAACGGAACCCCCGGAACAATAAATAAGGCACAAGCTAAAAGCGGATGATAAGGAGTAGAAGACCATCCGGTAAATGAACTGGCATAAGCCAAACAAGTAGATACAAAAGCGGCAATCGCAATACTCATATATACATTAACACCAAACTCGATAAAACGGGCACGTACGCGAAAACCGACAAATGCAGAAATTGATGCTAAAAGAAAAGCCATCCAGTCACAGCCGAACAATTTGCAAAAGCCACCACATGCAAAACCGGCTCCCACCGCTACCAGATATGGAACATAATTACGAGGCGTGTGGGAAATTCTTTCCAACTCTTTCTCGTATTCATCCAAAGAATAGTCTTGTTCGATAGCACGCCACGACAATTTACTGATAGCAGAAATGGCCGTCATATTAATCCCATGCTTCTCACATTTCTGGAATTTAGAAAAAGAATGTGCTTCATCACTTACATTAACCATCAACATCGTATAGCTGACATCAATATGAAGCTTTTCTTCCGGTAGCCCCAAATAAGCAGCTACACGTTTCATATTCCTCACTACACGGTTTGTATCCGCCGCACTCTCCACCAGTAACTTACCTGTACGCAACAAAAGATCCAATTTACGTCGCAACAATAAAGTTTCTTCCTGCTCAATTATCTTATTATCCGTCATCTTGTAAATAGAAATAATTAATTTTCTTTGGGGGTGCAAAGGTACAATTTTCTTTTCAAATTAGAATCTAAATAATGTATCAATTGAATAATATGCCAATGGGTCAATATGCCAATGTGCCAATTTACCATGCGGAATGATAACGCAGGTAATTGGCACATTGGCATATTGACCCATTGGCACATTATTATCTATTTCTTCAATTCGTCAAAATAAGTATCAAGCAATGTTTTTGCAGCCACAAACGAGGTCAGATTCCCTCCTAACACCTGCTGTTCCTTCTCTGACAGCATAGATTCTATTTTGGCATTATGATAGAAACTGTCACGTAACTGTTCGTTAATGCTTTCATACATCCAATACTTACTTTGCTCATTACGACGATACTCAAAATAGCCGTTCTCTTTTACAAAATCGATGTACTGGTATATCATATCCCAAATCTCCTTTACGCCCAGATTGTAAAAACCGGAATAGGTCAATACTTGAGGTGTCCAACCGGAATCGGGAGCAGGGAAAAGATGAAGAGCGTTACGAAACTGTGCCGCTGCCAGTTTGGCCTTGTCTATGTTGCTACCATCGGCTTTATTTATCACAATACCGTCCGCCATCTCCATGATACCACGTTTGATGCCTTGAAGTTCGTCACCCGTGCCGGCCAACTGAATCAGCAGAAAGAAATCCACCATAGAGTGTACAGCCGTTTCACTTTGCCCTACGCCTACTGTTTCTACAAAGATCTTATCGAAACCGGCCGCCTCACACAAAATAATCGTTTCACGGGTTTTACGGGCTACCCCTCCCAACGAACCGGCAGAGGGGCTTGGACGAATAAACGAATTGGGATGTACAGACAGTTGCTCCATACGGGTTTTATCACCTAAGATACTCCCTTTGCTACGTTCACTACTCGGATCGATGGCCAATACAGCTAATTTTCCTCCTTTTTCGAGTACATGCAAACCGAACACATCGATTGAAGTGCTCTTACCGGCTCCCGGAACACCACTGATACCGACACGGATAGAGTTACCTGAATAAGGCAGACACTTCTCTATCACCTCCTGCGCCACAGCCTGATGTTCGGGACGCACACTTTCCACTAACGTTACTGCCCGACTGAGAATAGTTATATCACCTTTTACTATTCCCTCCACAAACTCGGCCACAGAAAGCTGTCGTTTTTTAGGTTTACGTTTCAAATAAGGATTTACCGACGAAGGCTGTTCAATACCTTTATTAACAACCAACCCTTTATACTCTTCGCTGTTTTCCGGATGTTCCATGATGGTGATATTTAAGTTATCGTTTTACGTTGATTTCCACTTTCGGCTGTGCCGGGTCATTGGTTATCATCAGTATGCGCAGGTGATGCTTTTTCTTTCCTGTATTCTTTTTATGGATGGTTACCCGCAACTTAGTCGTTTCCCCCGGCTGAAGGACTGTCTTTTTCAGACTCACTCCTACCGAAGAATTAAATACCTGCAACTTACTTATCTGCAAAGGTGCTTTCCCTGCATTTGTAATAACAATATCATGAGAAGCTTTGTTCTTTTTCGCGAGACGGGCACTGAGATCGATATCTGTCTCAGACAGACGAATGGCAGGTGCATTTAAACTATCCTGTTCCGTCATTCCGGAGAAATCGGGAAGAAGAATGGCTGATACGGGAATCTCGTTTTCTTCGCTGACCTTATCACCGGCAAAGCGGGCCAGATAGACAGAAGCCTGCGTCAATCCCAAATCGGTCAATTGCTTGGTATCAAGGGTCAGCTTGACAGTCCCCCTCTTTCCCTTCAGAAACACA